>JAMOMO010000058.1 GCA_027067035.1 Desulfobulbaceae bacterium | reverse complement strand
GTTACGGCAGCCAAGTTCCGTGGAGACTCCGATTTTGGCCTGGGTAACAGCCACCACTTTTCCATCCCGTTCCGCCGTAAACTGGACAATGAAAAACGGCTGATACGGATCAACCGGTTTCGGAATTTTTTCAAGGCGCGCCTCGAAAAAACCATTGGCCGCACTCATCACACCATCAACTGTTCCGTCACCTGTCTTCATTGTGAAGCGTATATTGGCCTCATCCATGATCAGTTCGGGACGGGCATCACGGAAAAACAACTGGGCCCGCAGGAGGGGCGCACCATAGGAGAGGTCCATTCCCGATTCTTCGGGCTCACTGGAGAGTATCGTTCCGAGTGTGGCTCCAGCCAGAAGGACATATTCAGCCTTTTCCGGATCAAAAGATGTTTCCACAACCGATACCGGACGTATCTCCGGTGCCTCAGTCTTCAGTCCAGGTACCAGAACCGTGGTCAGATACTCTGCCAGGACCGCAGCTTCCTCCCGGGTCCCCGCAAAGGGCGGCATGTAGGGGTTGGCCGTTCCCATCCCCAGGATAAAGGACTCCAGTCCACGGGGGGTATAGCGTTTCACTATGGGAAGGATATCATTTAGGGGGCCACCGGTTGAATGGCAGGGAAGACAGAGAATCTTGCTCAGCTCAGCTCCGGCATCCATTCTGTTTTCTTCTGTAATTACCCTGTTTTTCACCCAGCGGGCAGACTGCAGCACACCTTTTTTCTGCACCTCCGGAAGATCCGCTTTCAGGATGGAGGTTGAATACATGTAGTTGTGAATGATATAGGGCCTGCGTCCACCCTCCCGTATAAATTCAAAACTTCCCATATAGAGAAAACCGAGGAGGAGAAGGATCCAGGCCATGGGACGTCGGACCGCCTGGGGCCTGAAGGCAGCAATGAGCAGCCCGCCGGCAAAGAGCAGTGGGGAAATATAGATAAACCCCGTCAAAAACGGCTTCATCTCGGGAGAGCTGATAAATATCATATCCTTCTGGGCCGGCGGCAGGGCAGCCTTGTACCAGAAGGCTGATGCCAGAAGCAGGACAAGGGGCGCCATCAGCCAGAGCCCGCAGTAGCGCACCATCGTATGGCGCATCTCCCCGTCCTTTATATTCACGCTGGTGAGAAAACCAAAGAGCCCCGCAATCATCAGGGCCAGAAAGGTCCTGAAAAAGAGTGCCGGCCAGAAAGTTGGATTAAAAAATCCTGACCAGAAATTATTGTTATTCAGCCACTCTCCCGGGGTAAGCATGTAATCGATAACCCCATTGATGATAAACAGTGAGAGCCAGGCACAGAGAAAGTAGAGCCAGCCCAGAATCAGGTGATTTCTGGAGCTGATCTTGTTGAAATAGTAGTAGTAGAGCAGCAGTGCAACGATCTCGCCCAGAAAAAAGACCCATTCCGTGGCCCAGGCAAAGACAAAGGTATGGATTAATGAAGAGGTCCCGGACGGGCTGAGCAGGGCAATGGTGAACCAGATGGCAACCCCTGTGAGCCCGCCGAACACCATGGTAAGCAGGAGAAAAAACCTTGCATGTTTTCTGGTGTACTCAAGAATTGCGGGGGAATTCTCCCGCAGGCCTTTCAGCTCAGTGAGTACCAGAAACAGCCCTCCGCCCACCGCAAAGTGCGACACATAGACGTGGACCACTGCAATGAGTGCAATAAGTGTCCCGCCGCCAAAAAAATCAAGTAACCATACGGGATAATTCATGACTGCACCTCCTTACCCGTGATAACAAGCCGGATCATATACCAGATAAGAAGCAGGCCGCCTGCAAAAGAGATGAGAAATATGATCAATGGGGAATACTGCGGAACCACCTCCAGGTCAGAGGTCGTAAACCATGGTGCCAGGGTCAGTCTTCTTGCAAACTCACGGACCAGCACCATACAGAAAACAGCCCCCAGAAGATAATAGACCGCCGGGCGGACCTGATGACGCATACCCTGAATAAGAGAGAGGATGGCTGCAATCATTCCCAGTACGATGAAAATAACAAAAAAGGCACTGCCGTCACCGGTGAGTTCCAGAACAGAGGCGGGTAAGGTCCCCCAGTACCAGGCACCAACGCCGAAATTCAACATGGTGGCTCCTGCGAACCAGTTCATCCCGATGGCTATCCCCTCTTCCGCCTGTTCTTCCCCTTTTCGCTTCTTGAAATCGTAGAAAAGGGCAATAGCCATACCACCCACGGCAACGGAGGCTAATACCGAATGGAGAAAACGGGGCCAGAGATTGGGATCAGAAAGGTTCAGGATGGTCCCACGGGCATTCTCAAAATATGCCGGCCAGGCGGAGATGTTGGTCATCAGAGAGAAGTTGTTGGTGACAATAAAGGCCACAGCGAGCAGACTCAGAGCAATAAAGCCGGTCAGCGGTATATGGAAGTCAGTGATTTTGTCATAGTTCATGGTGTAGATATAAGCGCCGTAATAGGCAAACATCACAATCCCGAACACTGACAGCCAGTACACCGCCATGAGAACTGAGCTTGCATACATGAAATGGCCGTACAGGACCTGGAGAAAGAGCAGCGGAGCCACACCAAAGTTCACGGTAAAGGCGACGGTGATTGGCAGTTTTGCGGCAATGGCCCTGTTCACCCCGCTGTTTTTCCCGGCAGCATGGCGCATAAACGTGATAATAGAACAGCCGAGGAGAATATTCATCACCACAAGATGGAGAAAAAAAGTGACTGTGAGAAGTACCTGAAACCAGCCCCAGGGAACCTGGAGGATATCAGGTCTCGGAATCAGCTGAGTGGGATCCATACGATGACCTCATTTTGTTATGCCTGAAAGTTACTGAACTCTTTTAAAGAACCATTATTCACATAATTAATTCATTGTATGGGTTCATTTTAAAAAATGCAAATTTTAGCAGCAAAGATACAGAATCAGCCCCTCAGTTCCCCGTACTGTTTGTCCACCAGGTAAAGGCATCGCAGGGTGGCAAGGATCATATTCCTGAGAAGCTGAAAGTAGAGCTCCCTGTAATCCTCGAATCGGACGACCCAGTTTTCGTCCTCAAAATTCACCTCATATCCCCTGTCATACCGGCCGCTATCTGCAGAATCCACAAGATTTTCCTTCCCGAAATATTTCTCAAGGGGGCCGTACTGACCAAATCCCGCGGTCTCATTTCCCCCTTCAGGATCATTCTCAAAATCATACTCCTGCCAGAAGATCCGACATGAAAGCTGCCCGCTTCCTCCATCCTTTTTTCCTGCCGTAAATCTGAAGTTTCGCAGCAGCGCCATTGTCTGTTGCGCCGAGTCCTCATAAATATCCCAGAAGGTATCATCCGGGTACTGCACTTCCACTTTATTTCCAAGATGCAGCCAGGAAGAATGATTGCTCAGATGTTCCACTATATGTTCAGCAGAATAACTCTCAAACTGGTCATCGCATGAATGAAACTTCCCCGGAGCCGGTCTGCCATGAAACACCGGAACCACATGGGAGGGCGTCCCCATATCCTGAATATGGTGAATAAGTGCCCCCACAGTCCGGAAAAGTTTCTCCTGCTCCCTTTCCGGCCAATTCTTTTCCTGAAGAGAGCGGAGGGTATTCCTGAAATTTTCTGCATGTTCAACATAGACAAACTTTGAGTAGAGCTTAAAATTCAGGAGCCGCCGGAAAGAATCGGGATAGTGGTTCAGAGGATGTTTGTAGAAATGCCAGTTGGTTATTCTGTCCCCATTGAGATACCAGGAATCCTCATGGTCTGTTGCCCTGATTATCTCCTCCCTGTTCTCCCTCAGAATTTCTCTGAATCCTTCACTCATCAGGTCAATATAGTTATAGAGTGCGAACCGGGTTATTTCCTTGTGATCAACTTGTTTCATAGGTCATCCCCTTTTTTATGAGACACGGCGGATTGTAAGATGAATACTGCCATGATTATTGCCATAGAGGCTCCA
>JAMOMO010000057.1 GCA_027067035.1 Desulfobulbaceae bacterium | reverse complement strand
TTCCACCGCTTTTGTTGCTGGTTGCATGAAATACTCCTAGAGTGACCTGGCTTCCCGTGAGCTCATGAGCTGGGAGAGCAGCATTCCGGCAAGCATAAGGCCGCAGCCGATAAGCCCCCGGGTGGGGATACGTTCGCCAAGGAAGATATAGCCGCCGATGACGGCAAAGACAGCCTCCATGCTCAGGATGATGGAGGCATGGGCCGGGTGTGCCTTTTGCTGGGCCACGATCTGCAGGGTATAGGCGATACCCACCGAAAATATTCCGGTATAGAGTATGGGCTGCATGGCTCCTCTGATTCCGGCAACGGTGATGATCTCTGTCTGGACGGCGGCCAGAAGGCTGAAGAGTGCACAGAAAAAAAACTGGTAGAGGGAGAGCAGCAGGGCGTCAAATTTTCTGCTCAGCCAGGATATCAGCAGCACATGGGTGGCCCAGAACAGCGCGCTGACAAGGACCAGCAGATCACCTCTGGAAACTGAGAACTCGCGGGTGACGCTGAGCAGGTACATTCCGGCAACTGCCAGCAGGGCACCGATCCAGGTGGAGAGCACTGTTTTCTGTTTCCAGAAGAGTCCGATGATGGGAACC
The DNA here is from genome assembly GCA_027067035.1 of Desulfobulbaceae bacterium. GTDB lineage: Bacteria > Desulfobacterota > Desulfobulbia > Desulfobulbales > Desulfocapsaceae > Desulfocapsa. The sequence goes on along the minus strand of JAMOMO010000057.1, from coordinate 3,343 downwards.
AGGATGACATAGAGGCCTGTGATAAAGCCGGCTTTTCCTGCACTTGTGGAAACGATTCCGAACTGCTGGAATGAAGAACCGAGAAAAAGGGCAATTCCCAGACCCAGGGCAGCAGTCAGCATGGGCAGAGACAGCATTGAAGCGCGGCTGTCGGATCCCTGGCGCCGTCTCTGAAAGAGGATAACCGGCAGCAGTGACAGACCGCCGATGGCAAAACGGATGGCGTTGAATGTGAAGGGGGAGATGTGCTCCATTCCCTGGCGCTGGGCGACAAAGGCAAGTCCCCAGATCATGGCTGTGATGAGCAGCAGCAGGTTGGCCCGTAAATTATCTGATGTCTGCATCTGTTGCTGTTGTCTGTTCTGACACTCCTCTTCTAAAAGTGGTTGCTAACGGCTCAAGTCTATACACATTCCTTGCTGTCTTGGCGATGAAAATATGCAATGCAAATACAACCCTGAAGTGGAATCTCCCTTTGCATGGTGTATGAAAACTGGTATTGTCCAGCTGGTTTCAGCAGATTTATTCACGATTATTTCCAGGTTTGAGAAGTTGGCAGCATGAAGACTTTGTGGCGTATTCCCGATTTTCTGGATCTTGAATACTTTTTTCTCCAGGATAAGAGCCTGGAGGAAGAAGAGGGGACAGCTCTTCTCAAAGAACGGGATCGAAGCTGGTACCTTAGTGAGATTGCCCCGGATCTCGACGCCTCGACAGAACCGGATCGGAAGTGGCTGATCCATCGCTGGCTGCAGCATCGCAGGAATATTGAAAATGAAAACAGCGGTGGTCAGGCCCTGCTCCCGGGCAGAATGTGGTATGAGCTCTACGGCCTTTTCTGGTCACTGTTCTCCTTTCTGGCCATGTTTTCAGGTGGCGGCCTTGCCTGGTCGTTTCTGAGTTATTCCGGAAAGGAACCGGTGAATGTCTCCCTCTTCTTTCTCGTCTTTGTTGTTGTGCAGCTCTGCCTCCTTTCTGCCCTTCTGCTGCTCTGGACCTATCGCAGGCTGCGCGGTTTTGATCTGCGTTCCTCCCTGCTGCTGTCACTGGTCAATAAAGGGCTTAATGGAATACTCTTTAAGCTGCGGAAATACGGGCTGGAGAAGATGGCTGCCAGCCGTCGTAGCCAGTTTGCGGCAGCCCTTGCTGCAGTGCGTACCCGTGGCAGGGGATATGGGGACCTCTTCTGCTGGCCGCTGTTTCTGCTCTTTCAACTTTTTGGCATAGCCTTTAACTTCGGAGTACTCGGGGTACTGCTTGTGAAGGTGGCAAGCTCGGATCTGGCCTTTGGCTGGCAGTCCACCATTCAGCTCTCCTCTTCATTTGTGGCGGAACTTGTACGCTGGATTGCCCTGCCATGGTCCTGGCTGTTTGGTCCGGACTCATATCCTGATCCCGGACAGATTGAGGGCAGCCGGATGATCTTGAAAGATGGCTTTTATCACCTGGTGAATACGGATCTTGTCTCCTGGTGGCCCTTTCTCTGCCTTGCCATCTGCAGCTACTGTCTTTTGCCCCGTATTGTTTTGTTTGTCATTGGAAGCATGGGGCGCAGGCGTTCTCTCTCACGGGTGAGTTTTCGCAGACCCGACCATAACCAGCTGCTGCATCGCCTCCTGAGTCCGCGACTTGAAACCGTCAGGCAGCCGGAAAGGCAGCCGGAGGATTCCGGTCCTGAAAAACTGACTGCCGACCGGGACAAACAGGAAGAGTCCGGAGTTGCGGATCGGGAAATTCCACGGGTGGATGACCAGAGTGGCACTGCTGTAAACGGGAAACTCCTGGCCCTTATCCCTGATGAACTCTTTGACGATTGTGACCTGGACGAACTCCAAAACCGGTGTCGTGCAGCTTATGGTTATGACATCTGCCAGTCCATAAGGATGGATGTCGCCTTTGCCGGCAGTAATGAGTTGTATCGTCGCCTGGAGCAGGGAGTAACGAGGCAGCACTGCACGGCCCTGCTTCTGCTTCAGGAGGCATGGCAGCCGCCCATCAATGAGCTGCTTGGGTTTTTGAGAGATCTCAGGCACGGCTCTGATAATGAGATGACCATCATTGTGGCCCTGATCGGTAAACCGGTCCCGGCAACACTTTTCACTCCTGTTTCTGACACGGATCTTACCATCTGGCGGCAGAAGACAGCAGTTCTTCAGGACCCCTGCCTCCAGGTGGTTCCACTGGTGGAGACGTGAGCATGGATCTTCAGATTCCTGAATTTGCCGTTGTGGGTCATCCCAACGAAGGGAAATCCTCGGTACTTTCCACCCTGGCTGAGGATGATTCGGTGCGGATCAGCCCCATGCCCGGTGAAACCAGAGAGTGCCAGACTTTTCCTGTGGTCATTGACGGCAGGGAGCTGATTCGTTTCACTGATACTCCCGGTTTTCAGAATCCCCAGAAGAGTCTCCAGTGGATGCAGGAGTACCGGGGGAATGATTCCAGCCTGATTGCGGACTTTATCGCGGCCCATGAGGATGATCCAGATTTCCATGATGACTGCAGATTGCTGACTCCCCTGCTGCGGGGGGCCGGAATAATTTTTGTTGTGGATGGTTCCCGGCCCCTTCGCAATATGGACAGGGCTGAGATGGAGATCCTGCGCCTCACCGGTTGTCCCCGCATGGCCATAATCAACTGCAAGGAGAGTGAGACCGGCTGGCTCGGCACATGGCAGTCGGAGTTTCGAAAACATTTCAATGCTGTCCGCCTCTTCAACTCCTGTCAGGCAACCTACCGGGAGCGCATTGAGCTGCTGGAAAGCCTGAAGGGTATTGATCAGGAACTGCAGCCCGTGCTGGATCAGGTGGTCACTGCCTTTAAAGAGGACTGGAAACAGCGTAATGAGCAGGTGGTGGAACTTCTTCTGCGCCTCATTGAAGAGGGACTTGGCTACAGTCGTTCAGTGGCTCTGAAAGCCGGAGACGATGAGGAGGTCCTGAAGAAAAAACTCCACAAGAAGTATGAACAGTTTCTTCGCAGGCAGGAAGAACAGTGTCAGAAACGGATTCGGGCCCTCTATAAACACAATATCTTTAATCTGGAACTCCCCCCCCACTCCATCCTCCAGGAAGATCTGTTTGCAGAAAAAACCTGGGAATTTCTGGGACTGAACTCTTCCCAGCTGATCATGGCAGGGGCATTGAGTGGCGCTGCCATCGGCGCAGGGGTGGATGTGGCTGCGGCAGGGCTCTCCTTTGGGATTTTCTCAACCATCGGGGGGCTTGTGGGAGCAGCGGGAACGGCATTCAAGGGGAGGGAGTTTTTATCCGGCAGTCGTCTTCTCGGAATGCGTCTTGACAGCCAGCAGGTGACTGTGGGACCTGTGCGGAATATCCAGCTT
>JAMOMO010000056.1 GCA_027067035.1 Desulfobulbaceae bacterium | reverse complement strand
AACCCGTTTTTCTTCACGGTTTTTTGGGGGTATTCCCCTGGCGAGCTGGTGGAGGATTCTTGAATATTTTCGTTTAATTCCCTTGAAAACCGGCCGGTTGATCCGTGAGGCACCGGGGAGTCGATGGTTGAATATGGGAATCACCTCATAGATAATGCTTAAATCGTCTGAATCATGAACAACTCCCTGGCTTGTGGAATAACGGCTGTAAATGTCCTCCCAGAAGTGAATGTTTTTTTCAATTTCAGGATAGCGGGGAAAGTCTTTTGCCAGGGCATGGCCGGCTGACAACACCAGGAGCAGAGTAGAGCAGACAAGGAAGGACCAGAGTGCGGTGCTGGTACTGAATGTGCTTTTAAGAGGGGAGCTACCTTGCATTATGCCGGCTTGTTTTTTATATGAAATAAAGGGATAAGGAATAGCTGACAACGCCACAACACTGAACTGAAAATCCGGATTTGTGAAAGCTTTGTGATGTTTTCCGGCTGACATTTTGAGTTTAACAGAGTGCTTTTCAGGCAATACAAATCACATCCGGGAAAGTCACTCACCTCCCTGGGACACCGCTTCCGGGACATGGCTTGAGAAGGAATGATAAACGTTTCCACCATCATTATTAAATCATAAGGAGTAGTTGATGTATAGACCTATCTTGGCAAGCCTTGGTTTTATCCTCTCCGGGGATGGCCGCCGTGTGCTGCTTATTCACAGAAACAAGAGGTCCGGGGATGCCCATCTGGGTAAATATAACGGTCTTGGCGGAAAAATGGAAGCCGAAGAGGATGCCATGGCCTGTCTGAAGCGGGAGGTGAAGGAGGAAGCTGGTATCGACTGTCTGGAAACCGAGCTTCGCGGAACCATCAGCTGGCCGGGCTTCGGTCCCGATGGTGAAGACTGGTTTGGCTTTATCTTCCTGGTGAAAAGCTTTAACGGGACTGCTGCAACGACCAACGAGGAGGGGGATCTGCACTGGAAGCTGCTGTCGGAGCTGCCTGATCTGCCTATGTGGGAGGGGGACAGGTTTTTTCTGCCCCTGGTTTTTGATGGTGACCCCCGCCCCTTTCATGGTCATATGCCCTATAAAGACGGCTCACCACTGGGGTGGACTTTCTCCAGAGGCTGAAAACGGATGAGGCATGATGGCGCAGGGAATTGCGTGGAATTTTCCCGCTCACCGCTGACAGGAGCATGCTTGCAATAAAAGGAATCAAGGGTATAGTTAACTCTTATTGTCAGTCTGATTGTGTCGTTTTATTGTTTTTTTTATATTGGAGTAACTGTTATGACAGAAGAAAATGAACTTGCACGGCTTGAAAGATTTGTTTCTGCACTACTGGAAAAATTTAATGATATAAAGGCCGAAAATAAAGAAATGACAGAACGTTTACTGCGACGGGAGGCCACCATTGAAACCCTGCAGGACGAGCTTGCCGCCATGAAGAATGAACGTGGGGATATCTCATCACGGGTGGGCAGTCTTATTGCCAAGATTGAAGAATGGGAGGCAGCGGCCGGTATCTCTTCTGAAGAGAGCGGGGAAGAGAATAAATCCTCATCCGAGTCAGGGGTGCAGGGTAATCTTTTCACTGTGGAATCCCAGGGAACGCAGTAGGTGAAATGGGTTCGGCAATCGATTATTCTGCTGAGGGAGAGGTCTGTTGGAACGACTGGTCCGTTTTGAGCTCATAGGGCATGAGTTTGCCTTTTATACCGGGGCTCCTGAAGAGGAGGTGGATGAAATCATCAAAATGGTGACAGATCTTGTCCTGGAGAATTCCTCTTCTGCAGCATCCGGCAGTATTCCGGTCGGTAAGGTTGCTGTGCTGGCAAGTCTCAATATTGCCTCCAGATATGTTGAGTTGAAGAAGGATTTCAGTGCATATAAAAAAGAGACGGATGCGAGGCTGGCCCGACTTGCAGAACGGATCGATATGCAGCTTGCGGGAGAAAAGCCGCTTGTCGGAAGATAAGCTATATTTTTTTTGTTTTTTTTGCTATACTGGTTGCAATAAGAACAGTTTACAGTTTTCCCTGGCCTGTTGGTGATTGTCAGTGTTGTTGAGCCAACTCTCTTAAAAAGGGTAACTCCGCTGTCTCTGGATGGAAAATCGCTTGCGAATTCCCTGATGGAGCTATGAGTCTGCCCACCTATTTTATAGGTTTAACGTTCCTGATGACACGGCAGGGTGGGGAAATTTATTTTCTCAGGAAGGTCATGATTGCAGACCTGTCCTGTTTGCATATTCCGGAAGAGTCTGCATGCTCTGCAGCACATTCCGGAAATTACCGGCAGAATTGACTGCGGTTAAATCAAAGAGTTTCAGGAAGGAAGGCAAAAAAAGGGAAGGAAAGAGTCTGTTTATACCTGCTGTCGAGCGGTTGTCTTTACGGGAGCCGATTTAACATATAGAGTAATGCTTCGATTTTTTTTATGTGTGTGTCTGAAAAGCTTTCTTTTCGTATAGCAGATTGAAAATGACAGAATGGCAGAGTGATGTGAGTCGTTGACATCAGCTGTCTGCCATACTGTTGTCTCTCCGTTCAATGATGTGGAAGACTGGAAGGTTGTCGGCTTCTCAGCTGTTGGGGCTGCCACTTCCTGCTCCCCATCCCTTTCCTTTTATTATTGAGGGGGGTCCCCTCTCGTACTCCTGGTTTTACCAAAGGTCGGTTGTGTTGTTATGGGGGAGTTTTTGTGGATTTTTATTTGATTAGCTATCTTGTCGCAGCTCTGATTGCCGGCATTGCTGTCGGGGTTTTTTTGCGAAAGCGCCTTGTGGAGGGTCATCAGGCAAATATTGACTCCCAGGGGAAACAGATCATTGAGACAGCCATTTCTCAGGCTGAACAGATCAAGAAGGAATCTCTGCTTAAAAGCAAGGAAGAGGCGTATAAACAAAAACAGGCAGCCCAGGAAGAAATTCGGAAAGAAAAACGTGATCTGAAGGAAGAACTGCAGCGTCTCGGGCAAAAAAAAGGGCAGTTGCGTCAGGAATGGGCTGCTCTGGACAAGCGTCAGAGTGAGCAGGACAAACGTTTACAGAACCTGAAGAAACAGGAAAAAGAGCTGGTTGAAAAAAACAAGGAGGTGGACCTTCTCATCGGGAAAAAACGTTATGAGCTGGAGAAACTTTCCGGAATCAGCCAGGAAGAAGCAAAGAAGATGCTCATGGAGTCTCTTGAAAGTGAGGCTCGCATGGATGCTGCCAAGCGTCTTGCCCGTATCGAAAATGAGATGAAGATGCAGGCGGACAGAAAGGGCAAAAATATCCTTGCCCTTGCCATTTCCCGCTATGCCGGTGATTACGTGGCTGACAAGACTGTCTCCATGGTTCCTCTGCCCAATGATGAGATGAAGGGTCGCATCATTGGCCGTGAGGGACGAAACATCAGGGCCATCGAGGCTGCAACAGGTATTGACATCATTATTGATGATACGCCGGAGGCGGTCATCCTCTCCGGTTTCAATCCTGTTCGCCGTGAAGTTGCACGCCTTGCACTGCTTCAGCTTATCAATGACGGTCGTATCCATCCGGCACGCATTGAAGAGGTGGTTGAAAAGGTAACCAGAGAACTTGAAGTTGTGATGCGTGAGGCGGGTGAGCAGGCGACCTTTGATGTGGGTTGTCACGGAGTGCATGTTGAGCTCATCAATATCCTTGGCAGGTTGAAGTACCGGACCAGTTATGGACAGAATGTGCTGCAGCATTCCCTTGAGGTTGCATTCCTCTGCGGTATTATGGCTGCAGAGCTCGGCATTGATGTGAAGATGGCAAAACGTGCCGGTCTGCTTCATGATATCGGTAAGGCCGTGGATCATGAGGTTGAAGGGTCCCATGCGGTTATCGGACGGGATCTTGCCAAGAAGTATGGAGAGCCGGAGGAGGTCGTCTACGCCATTGGTGCCCACCATGAGGATCAGCCGCCGCAATCGGTTCTTGATGTGCTGGTGCA
>JAMOMO010000055.1 GCA_027067035.1 Desulfobulbaceae bacterium | reverse complement strand
CGCAGGGACATGGTGCATTCCTGCCAACCTTCTCTCCCTCCCTTCTTTCAGGCTTGGAAACCGGTGCCGCCTCCCCTGCCGCGCCCTTATTCAATCTGGCCTGGGCACGTTCCCTCTCAAGCCGTTCCCGCCGTTCGGCTTCAAGGCGCTCAACATCATCCTCCTGAACAACCTTCACTCGCATCAGGGTGGAAACAGTTGCCTGTTTTACAGTATCAACCATGCGCAAGAAGAGGTTATATCCCTCCTTCTTATACTCATCCAGCGGATTTTTCTGGCCATAGCCACGCAGGCCGATGCCCTGTTTCAGGTGATCCATGGAGAGCAGGTGGTCCTTCCAGTGGGTGTCAACCATCTGCAGCAGTATCACACGTTCAAGGTGTCGCTGGGTTTCGGGACCGTTATGGGCCTCCTGCTCGGCATACTGGGTTTTCACCATCCCGGTGATCTTTTCGCGGAAGCTGTTTTCATCCATATCAGCCCGGTCTTCATCTGTCCAGTCGGGGGTGATGTGGAAGAGTTCCATCATCTGCTCTTCAAAACCTTCCCAGTTCCAGTCTTCTGAGGCAAGACGCGGATTTGAAAAAGCAGCCACCACCAGTTCTATCTGATCGGCCATCATATCTGCGATAACTTCGGCAAGATCCTCTCCGGAGAGTACCTCGCGACGCTGACGATAGATCACCTCACGCTGCTTATTCATAACATCATCATATTCGAGGAGATGCTTCCGAATATCAAAGTTATGTCCCTCGACCTTGCGCTGGGCATTTTCAATGGCTTTTGAGATAATATTATGCTCAATGGGCTCATCTTCTTCCATACCAAGCTTATCCATTATTCCTGAAATACGGCCGGAACCGAAAATTCGCAGGAGATCATCTTCCAGTGAAAGAAAAAAGCGGGAGGAACCGGGATCGCCCTGACGGCCTGAGCGGCCACGGAGCTGATTATCAATACGCCGGGACTCGTGGCGTGAGGTACCGAGGATATGCAGCCCCCCGGCTTCCTTGGATTCGGGACTGAGTTTAATATCCGTTCCACGACCGGCCATATTGGTGGCAATGGTCACCTTCCCAAACTGCCCTGCGTGGGCAATGATCTCCGCCTCACGGTCATGCTGTTTGGCATTTAAGACCTCATGTTCGACCTTCTCTTTTTTGAGCATTCTGGAAATTTTTTCAGAGACATCAATGGAGATGGTACCCACCAGCACCGGCTGACCCTTTGCATGAAGTTCCTTGATCTCACGCACCACAGCCCGATCCTTGGCCGCCACATTCTTATAGATAACATCTGCAAAATCCTTCCGCACCATGGGCATATTGGTGGGCATGATGACCACATCCAGATCATAGATCTTTTTAAACTCGGCAGCCTCTGTATCTGCTGTACCGGTCATTCCGGAGAGTTTGTCATACATCCGGAAGTAGTTCTGGAAGGTGATGGAGGCAAGGGTCTGGTTTTCCTTCTCGATCTTGACGTGTTCTTTTGCCTCTAGTGCCTGATGAAGGCCGTCACTGTAGCGACGCCCTTCCATGGTCCGGCCGGTAAACTCATCAACAATGACCACTTCCCCGTTTTTCACGATGTAATCAACATCACGCTGGAAAAGGGTATGGGCCTTCAAGGCCTGATTCAGATGATGGAGATGCTCAATTGCTTCCGGCTCATAGAGGTTATCCACACCCAGCAGCTCTTCGCCAAGGGCGATACCCTCTTCAGTGAGTGCCACCTGACGCGCCTTTTCGTCAACCACATAATGCTCTTCTTTCTTAAATGCAGACATGATTTTATCCACATTCTGGTACATCTCGGTTGAGATTTCAGCAGGTCCTGAAATAATGAGAGGGGTACGCGCCTCATCAATGAGAATGGAGTCAACCTCATCGACAATGGCAAAATTAAAGCCGCGCTGACAAAATTCCGAGAGCTCAAACTTCATGTTATCCCGAAGATAATCAAAGCCGAATTCGTTGTTTGTTCCATAGGTAACATCTGCGGCATAGGCCTCACGACGCTCATCATCCGGCATATCATGGATGATCTTTCCTACGGAAATACCAAGGGAGTTGTAGACCTTTCCCATCCAGTCGGCATCACGGGCCGCAAGATAGTCGTTCACGGTAACCAGATGAACCCCTTTTCCGGGAAGTGCGTTGAGATAGACAGGAAGCGTTGAGGTAAGTGTCTTTCCCTCACCGGTCTTCATCTCTGCGATTTTGCCCTGATGAAGAATAACACCACCGATAAGCTGCACATCATAGTGCCGCTCGCCAAGGACACGCTTACCGGCTTCACGCATGGTTGCAAAGGCTTCGGGAAGGAGACTGTCAAGATCTTCACCCTTGGCAATGCGTTCGCGAAACTCTACGGTTCTGGCGGCAAGCTGGGCATCATCCAGTGAACTGACACTGCTCTCCAGTTCGTTTATACGGTTAACGATGGGTCTGATCTGTTTTAGTACACGATCATTCTTACTTCCGAAAATCTTTGTTAATGCTTTTCCTATCATGGCAGCAATTCACTCTGTTAATTGAGATTATACAACATCATAAGGTGTCAGAGACAATACACTGGAGAGCCTCTTCATCACAGTCGGGGAATTTGGGGCAGTTCAGGCAGTCGCTCCAGATCTTATGGGGCAGCTTGCTTTTATCGATATCTTTAAAACCCTGTTTACGAAAAAAAGCAGCCTGATAGGTCAGGGTGAAGACCTTGTTAATACCAAACTGAGCAGCCTCTTCAAGACAGGCGCGTACCAGCTGCTGTCCCAGTTTTCTCCCCTGAGCCTCTTCATCAACGGCCAGGGATCGCACCTCCGCGAGATCCTCCCAGATTATATGCAGGGCGCAGACACCGCGCAGCGAGCCGTCGTCATCTTCCCAGACCTTGAAATCACGCAGCTGATCGTAGAGCGAACTGAATGACCGCCCAAGGAGAAGGCCCTTGTCGGCATAGTGGTTGAGTAATGTGTGGATCTCTTTCACATCACCCATGGTTGCGTTTCGTATCATATCCGGGATTGTCTAGTGGCTGATAATTTTCTTTTTTTTCTTTGCTTCAAGCTGAATCACTTCCAGCACCTGCTGCCCCTGCCCGCCTGCAGCTGATGCATGGGAGAGGCTTGAAGATTTCACCGGAGGATAGAGCAGCGACTGGCCTGCCCAGACACCCACCAGAAACATCCAGAGAAAGATGCAGAAACAGACCACGGCGATCCCGAAGATTCCACTGCGGGTGAGCTGAAACTTTATCTTTTTAACCGCTTTCTTCCGTTTTCTGGGAGCCATATCCTGCCATGCAGCTGTTACATTTTTTCCGGAGCACTCAAGCCAAGCATCTCCAGTCCATTTTTAAATACCTGCTGCAACGCTGTAACAAGACAGAGACGGGCATCGGTGACTTTCTGTTCGACGTTTTCAGGATCTATCACTTTGTGTTTGTTATAATAACTATGCCAGTCCCCTGCAAGTTCCATCAGGAAAAAGATGGCCCGATGCGGTTCCAGATCAAGGGCTGCCGCCTCCACTGAGGCGGGAAAGGATGCTATCCTCTTTAAGAGCTGCAGCTCTTCCGGTTCCGTGAGGAGCGAGACGTCCACATCCGCGATTTCAGGAAGCTTCATCCCAAGCTCTACCGCCCTGCGCTGAATGGAACAGAGCCGGGCATGACCATACTGCACATAGTAGACCGGATTCTCCTTCTCTTCACTGGTGGCCAGATCAAGATCAAATTCAAGCTGACTGTCCGCCTTGCGCATCATAAAATAGAAGCGGGCCACATCGGTACCCACCATGTCAAGGAGCTCGTCAACGGTGACAAAGGTGGCCTTTCTGGTGGACATCTTTACCTGTTTTCCGTTTCGGGTGAGCGTCACAAACTGATGCAGAACCACGGTTACCTTTTTGGAATCATACCCAAGGGCCTCAAGGCCTGCCATGACATCAGGCACCGTTGCGATGTGATCCGAGCCG
>JAMOMO010000054.1 GCA_027067035.1 Desulfobulbaceae bacterium | reverse complement strand
ACAGAGTCGATCAGAGCCCCGACAATCTGTGGTCTTTTTTCAGAGCCCATGCCCTTTGCCGGCTGCAGGCTCAGCTGCTGCACTGCTCTGCCGGGAAACAGCCTTTTCAGCCAGGAAGCCTGTTTCACCGACCTGCCGGATTCAGTCAGCGGAAGCTGCCGCCAGCGTTGCAGATCCTTCTGCAGCTCCCTTATGGACCCGTACCGTTCATCAGCATGACGAGCGATGGAGCGGAGGATAATGGACTGAATCTGCGGCGGGATATCACGGTTATGAAAACGCGGCGGAGTCGGATCATGGCGCAGGCGACGACGTGCTATGCGGACCTTACTGGAACGGGGCCAGGGTAAACGTCCGGTGAGCATCTCATAAAAGAGCATTCCCAGGGTATAAATATCACAACGCGGGTCGCAGCGTTCTCCAAGGAGCTGTTCCGGTGCTATATACCAGGGAGTTCCCAGCGGATTATCCAGATCGGCAGCAAGAAGATCCGGGAGACGACGGCAGCCGGCAAGGCCGAAATCGATCACCTTTATACGGGAATCACTGCAGTAAATAATATTTTCAGGTTTTAAATCAAGGTGAACAATGGACTGATCATGGAGATATGCCAGCACCTCACAAAGTTTCCCCATAAGAGTGAGGGCCTCCTGTAAGTCAAGCCTGCGCCCCCCACCGATCCTGGATCGCAGATCCCGGCCTGAGACATATTCCATTATAATATACTGTCTGCTTCTCTGCCGCTGGATAAACTTTATGATTCCAGGATGATCAAGAACTCTGCTTATCCTCTCTTCATTCTGGTAATGATACAGGACCAGGGGCTGATTAAGGATGTCGCCACAGGGAATTTTCACAACAACCTGCTCCCGGGAAAGCCGGTCTTCAGCCAGAAAAAGGGTGGCCAGTGCTCCCCGGTGCAGTTCGGAACACAATGTGAAAATATCTAATGAATCACCTGCCGCAAGCTCTGCAAACTGATTACAGGACGAAGATGACATAGCCGACCACTATGAAAAGTATGAGCAGAATCTCTACAAAGGTAAATCGGGCAAGCATCAGACATATCTTTCGTTGGGACGGGTTCATCTGCAGCACCATACGGTTCATGATCAGACGAAAAAACAGGGTGGCAGGGGTCTGTTTCAGATACAGACGCATATACTCCCTGATGGCTCGTATCCAGAGCAAGAGCGGATCATCGGCATCCAGATCTCCGGATGCGGAACGTATCTCCACATGAAGACGATTATCACGTCTCAAAAATCTGATTTCCACCTCGATGGTCCCTGCCAGAGTAATACAGAGCAATTCATCCTTTCGGCCGTTAAAGACAAAACTCCCAGACAGAGGAAATTCATCTTCCGTGACATAATCTTTCAGAGTCACTCTAAAGGACCCGTCCTGTTCCTCAAAATCGGATACAAACCAGTTGGGATGCAGGCGCAGAAGGCGATCACCGGGGACAAGGGGCTGGAAATCAAAATCAGCAGGCAACGGCAGACCAAGGTCAATTTCTCCAGCGCCCGTTGTTGGCAACAGTGTCAAGGGGCTATCAGAAGCGGACATGGCAGAAGGGGATGCAGGGTTTTGTTTTTCATTGTATCCCGCAGGCCCTTACGGGCGTGAGCTGTCAGGAATCCTTTACTCTGATAATAGGGACCTATGGCAATCAGATCACAGCCAAGTTCTTCAGCCACCCCTGTAATAGTCTCTGCAATGGATCCCGTACGCTGCAGGAATTTCACCTCCGCCGCCTGCGGATACGAATCTCTGATCCGCTGCCACTCCTCTGCTATCTCAGCACCAACCTGCTCCTCCACATGATCAAGAAAAGCGGTGTGGGTTTTACTGGAATTCAGCCAGTCGTCACCAGTCATCCCCCTCCAATCCTCATCAAGCACCGTGAGCACGGTCACCAGAAGATCCGGATCAGCACTCAATGCCTGAAAGACCAGGGCCTCAGCTTTTTGAGCACCTTCCGTACCATGGGTGCAGAGCAAAATATGCTTAAACATAAAACGCACCTTTTGTGCAGCAGAATACGCCATGGCCGGGATAGTTCCCGGCCATGGCAGAACAGACTGTTTCAGTCAGGATAAAGGCAGGAGGATTGACTCCAGCGGCCCCTGATTCACATCTTCCAGGATGCTACTCCGGTCCTGCCGGATAAAAAGTCCGGAACACATGAAGGCCGATTGCTGCCGGACTTCTGTATTATTATACCATCCATTTGGTGAACAACAAAACCAGAAAGGTGGTGATCAGGCATAAAACAAGGGCGGTCAGGTCCTCATTGCGCTCACTGGAGAAAACCGAGAGAGCTCGCTCCTCCAGTTCTTCGGTGTTGGCATCCTCGGCAATTTCCGAAGTTCCCTTTCCGGCATCACCGGTTTCTATGGTTACTTTTTTTTCTTCATCACTCATAATGGGCTCCATACTTGAAAGTTTTCCTGATTCTTAATTCAGGACCACATCCTTCACCAGCCAGAGGACAACCAGGAACGAAAGGGTTGCCTTGGTGATTCCTGAAATAACACCCATCACTATCGGCCAGCCACCGGCCTGAGTAATGGACTTCTTGGTAATCTGCATGCCAAGGCCGATAAGACCGAAGGCAAAAAACCAGATCATGAAATCAGTGAGGGTAACCACGGTTTTTGATTTTTTATGCACCTGCTTGACAGCATGCTTTATTGCGCTTTTCACATCAGAAGAGAGACTGATCTTCTTTGCTTTGGCGGCTGCCAGCACCCCTTCAAGCTGGGTCATACGTGCACGCCCGACAGTGTTAAACTGTTTTTTGTCGCTCCGGTCCTCATAGTCACCGGCTATCTGACGCTGTTCAACCAGGTTGGTGACAGCTGCAAGCTGCTCCGGAGTCAGGGAGGAAAACTCCCCTTTTTCCAGGGCACTGCTCAGGGTCTCCCACTCCTCTGTGGTCACCTGGGTACGATCATTGTAGGAAACATCAATATACTTGCCCTTATAATGTGTGGGCGGTGAAAAGAGCCCTGCTGAAGACATACCGAAGAGGATCAGGAATCCAAGGATAAAGATTGGGAATTTATCAATAACAACGGTCTTGAAACTGAGCTTCTGGCCACTTTCCTTACCATACCAGGTTGCCAGGACAAGAACGATAACCGGCAGAAAAAGTACGCGGGTAATATTGAAGATTTCTGCAACTTTCAGGGTCTTGATATCCACTGCGTTAAAGGCAAGGGCGGCGGCGGCCACCTGAGCTGAGTTCAGGATACCGGTTCCGGCCCAGGCACCGAACTGTACAGGATTCATACCGGCCATATGACCGATGGTGGGAAAAACAAACATACAGATGATACCAAAAGAGAGGATGGTTCCGATGGTATAGGCCATCTCCGTGCTCTTTGCCTTGACCACGGGAGCCACGGCAACAGTTGCCGAAACACCACAGACCCCCATCCCCGCAGACAGTACCCCTGTCATTGATTTGGGCTGATTGAATATCTTTCCAAGCCACAGCACGAGGAATACCGTTCCAAGAACAAAAAAGCCGATCAGCCAGACTGAATAAACACCAAGTTTTGCCAGTTCCGCAAAGGAATAACGGGCACCGAGCATGATAACGCCCATCTTCAGAACAAACCTGGCACACTTGACTCCCGGTGCGGCAAACTTCGGAATACCCCAGGTATTTGTCAGAACGACCCCTGCCAGAATGCCCAGGACGACATAATTCAGGTTCATAACCTTATAAAGCTTGAACCCAAGTACCGGCTGCAGCGACTTGCTCATTATCTTGACCAGTGGTTCGAGATACCAGCGTATCGCCATGGCCATAACCATTATCAAAACAATACCGCCAAGGGGTTGCAGGAAAAATCTGTCCAGGACGGTATCTCCTGGCTCCCGTACCAGGTTGATGATTGCACCACCAAGGGCCAGGCCCCCGAAAATAAGGCTGAGCAGCACCTGCAGATCCATTGACTTATGCGTA
>JAMOMO010000053.1 GCA_027067035.1 Desulfobulbaceae bacterium | reverse complement strand
GTTGCTGAGCAGGGTAGTGGTGGCAACGGATGACAGGAGAATCGCCGATTGTGTTGCAGGATTTGGGGGTGAGTATGTGATTACCCGTGACGATCATGTCTCCGGGTCGGACAGGCTGGCCGAGGCTGCAGAGCTTCTTGACATCTCAGAGCATGATGTGGTGGTGAATATTCAGGGGGATCAGCCCCTTTTTGACGCCAAGGTTATTGAGCAGGTGGCAGGCCCCCTCATTGAGGACCCGTCCCTTCCCATGGCCACCCTGATTTATAAGATTATCCGGCCTGAGGAGATAGATGATCCCAATCATGTGAAAACGGTTTTTGATCATGAAAACAATGCGCTCTATTTTTCCAGATCACCGGTGCCCTTTCAGCGTAATCCCGAAGAGAAGATAGTGCCGACCTACTATAAGCACCTCGGTTTCTATGCCTACCGCAAAGGCTTTCTACTCACCTTTGTGGCCCTTCCCGAAGGAGAGTGGGAACGTTTTGAAAAACTCGAACAGCTGAGAGCGCTGGAGTACGGCTACAGGATAAAAGTGGTACTCACGGAACATGACTCCATTGAAGTGGATACCCCGGAGGATTTGAAAAGGGTGGAAGAATTTATTATACATGGGAGCAAATAAGATAATTTCATTATTACAGATAAAAAGTTAACTGAAAAAGGATTGAAAATGAGAAAAAAAATAACAATTATCGGAGCTGGAAATGTAGGTGCCACCGCAGCTCACTGGGCTGCTGCAAAAAATCTTGGCGATATCGTTCTTCTTGATGTGGCCGAGGGTATTCCCCAGGGAAAAGCGCTTGATCTTTCCCAGTCAGGTCCTGTTGAAGGATTCTACTTCAATGTAAAGGGCAGCAATGATTATGCGGATACCGCTGATTCAGATGTGGTTATTATCTCCGCAGGGCTTGCCAGAAAACCGGGAATGTCCAGAGATGATCTTCTTGCCAAGAATGTGGCCATCGTAAAATCATGCGCCGAAGAGGCCGTCAAACATTCTCCCGACTGTGTACTTATTGTGGTAACCAACCCGATTGATGCCATGGTCCACACCGCATTCAAGGTAACCGGACATCCCAAGGAGAAGGTTATCGGTATGGCAGGTGTCCTTGATTCTGCACGCTATCGTACTTTCCTGGCTGAAGCAATCGGAGTTGCCCCCAAAGATGTGAACGCGCTGGTGCTTGGTATCCATGGCGATAATATGATGCCCATGGTTCGCCTGGCCAATGTTGCCGGGGTTCCCATTACCGACCTGCTCTCCGCTGAAGAGATTGATGCCATAGTTCACAGGACCCAGACCGGTGGCCTTGAGATAGTCAATCATCTCAAGACCGGATCCGCTTTTTACACACCAGGACTTGCAGCCGTTGAGATGGCAGAGGCCGTACTCACCGATTCCAAACGTGTGCTTCCCTGTGCCGCATTCCTGGAAGGGGAATTTGGTGTATCCGGCTATTTTCTCGGAGTCCCTGTGGTCATAGGTGAGAAGGGGGTTGAGAAGATCCTTGAATTTGAGCTCACCGATGAGGAGAAAGAGGCACTGCAGCTCTCTGTGAAGGCCGTTGCCAAACAGATGGAAGCCACGGGACTGTAAAGATCTTGGGAACGGATACGAGCAGGGACAGAGTCTTGTCAGGGGTGGCAGCGGGTCTTGAACGGATTGACAGAAAGGCCCTGTCCCCCCTTGACCTGCTGCCACACACCGATATTCGTGAAAAGCTGGTGGAACTGGTGCTTACCGGGGTGCCGGAGGGGGTTCCGGCAGAAACCGCCTCTGAACTGCAGCAGATACGGGAGGAACTCGGCCATGAAGCCGTAAGAGACCTCAATGTTGTGGTTTTTGGAGGAGGCACCGGTCTCTCAACCATCATCGGTGGAGACAGCCGCTCGAAATCCTGGATAAAAGATCCGTTTTCCGGTCTGAAATGCCTCTTTCCCAAAACCAGATCCATCATCTGTATAACCGACGATGGCGGTTCAACCGGTGAGCTGCTGAAGGACCTGCCACTTATTGCGCTTGGCGATATTCGTCACGTTCTGCTTTCCTCCATACAGCTGCTCAAGCTGCAGAAACTCCATGGCCTGTCTGAAAAGCAGGCAGTCAGATGTGTGAAATCGCTGGCAGAGATATTCAATTACCGCTTCCGGTCCCGGCCTGAAAGCAGCAGGCAGCTGTTGCATGACTGCGGGCTCACGGATGCCGATGATCTTCCCCTGATTGTCAAGGAGATGCTTGAGAATATCATTGAAAATCTCTTTGCGGACAAGAGGCTGTATCCAACACTGCAGCGCCCCCACTGTCTGGGGAATCTCATTCTGGTTTCCTCCATATATGAACAGATTCCCGGACATTACAGTAATGAATCCCTGCTCACAGAACCTGATCTTATCCGTCAGAACCTCCATCGCGGCATTGCTTCACTCTGTGTGACTCTTGGTGCGGATGAGCAGGCTGTCATACCCTGCACCTATGTTCCGGCTGAACTCAGTCTTCGCTATACCAACGGGGTTCAGGTGACAGGGGAACATAAATCCGGTGCTGCCAGACGGGGCTATCCGGTGGACAGTGTTCATATAAATTTCTGTGAAGAGCCGGAGGTAAGTGACGAGGTTCTCGCCCTTATTGAGGACGCGGATATCATGATCATGGCTCCGGGCAGTCTCTACAGCTCACTTATCCCCATCTTTCAGGTTCCCAAAATTGCAGCAGCGGTAAAAGGCAATCATCATGCCCTGAAGATCCTTGTTTCAAATCTCTGGGTTCAGGCGGGGGAGACTGACCTCAGCCTTTCAGAACCGGATCGCAAGTTCCATCTCTCAGACCTGTTAAAGGCCTATGAACGGAATATTCCCGGCGGCACCAGGGGCCTGTTTAACAAGGTGCTCTGTCTCTCGTTTAAGGATGTACCTGCAACCATAATTCAGAACTATGCCGTGGAGGGTAAGATTCCCATCTATCTTGATCGTGATGAGGTGAAGCGACAGGGGATCTTCCCCCTTGAATGTGGCATTTATTCCACCTCAGCACTGAGAGAGCACGGGGTGATCAGGCATGATCCCAAACAGTTTTCCCTGGTTATCCGTACATTATGGGCAATTTTTCGCAGTGGTCGGGACTCATGTCAGGAGGCCGGGTCCACTGATGGGCAGGATCATGATGAGCAGCATAAATATCTGACCTCAATGCAGATTCCCTGCCTCAGGTATCAGAGAATAAAGGATTATCTTGCAGGAATCACCATTCAGCTTGAGGGAATGAGGCGTACTGAAACAGATGCCATACGGGATATCTTCCAGAATATTCTCTGGAATCATAAGGATATCCCCCTGGAACACCTGCAGTTTGTCAAGGGGGTGCAGTGTGTTGCCCGTGAGCACTGGAAGCGCAATCAGAATTGGGACAAGGTCTTTTCTTTTTATGATCCGAAGGATTCCATATTAAAGATACGTCAGGATCAGTTCAACTCGGCGGACAGGCTTGAAGTTGCCTTTCTTGTTGCATTGGGACAGGGCCTTCTTGGAAATTATGCAGCCAGAAAGGAGATCCTGCCCATCTGCTCGGGAGCCATTGAACTTGGCAAGTCCTATCATCTCTATCTGAAGCCGGAAGAGGAGCGGAACTGTTATTTTTCACCCCGTGATCTGGCAACCTACCTGACTCTGGCAAGGATGATCCCGGATCCGGCTGATGCCAATCATTTTACCAGACTTGTCAACGGCGCTGAAGGCTTCACCCCGCCGGGCCTTCTCATGGGCCTCACCTATGCATGGTATCTGGATAATCGTTTTGCCTCTCATATTGAGTATAAAATGGCAGTCCTGAAGATTGATCATTCTGATCTTATTCCGGAGCAGGTTCGCATGAAAAGCAGAAGGGAGAAGCTGACGGTTTTTTTCAGAGAGGTAATTTTTGGTCACTAAAGGTCCTGTGGGCCGTCCACTGTCCCACCCGGAAAAACACTCCCACAGGCACGCGGTTCTCCCGGCCTGTTACGGTTTTCTAATAAACCGCTAATACAAAACAAATCCATCACTGTTATCCTCTAGCTGTTGTAAAAGAAACGACATGCCTGAGCCGGCTGCAGGGGCATACGTTTTCCTGAATCCATGACTGGACGCGCTGCAGTACGGCACTGCACAGCGGCTGAAGAAAGAAATGCCCCGCTCCTAGGGGAAAACCCTGCAAATCAGCATGTTGAACAGGTGTTTTGCCAGGGTTCTGGCAGGGATTCAGGGCTGAATGCTGCAAAACAGAGGAACGGAACATGGAAAAAACAGAGAAACCGGAGTCGTTGGAACGTGCTCTGGAGAAGGCGGCCAAGATTATCTGCACCCTTAAATGTGGTCTTTGTCCCCACAGTGAGGAGGGGTTTTCTGGCTGTTTGTCCGAGTGTGACGAAAATATTCTTCCATGGCGCTGCTGGGTGGCTCACCTGAGAGACATCAGTTCCACTGTATAGCCACCGGTACCGTACTGAGAATATCTCAGATACCAGGGCAGAGAGACTGCAGCTGCTGCCACTGGAGTTTGAGTTTTTTGGCAGAGACGGACATGCCACCTTTGAGTTCAGGCGCAAAAATGGTAACGCGATAGGCGTGAACCATTTTTCGATACTGTCTCATGGCTTCTCTGCATTCAGCAGGCAGGGAGCTCTGCTCTTTTTCATCAAGCAGCTTCATCCTGTTGAGGTGCGGGGCCAGCAGCTCTGCCTTTTTCCTGTCTTTGGCAGGGTTGGCATGGGCGCGTTCGATGCGGATTATCAGGGCCTTGAAGGAACGGATACAGTCGGTGAAATCTAAGGCTGCAGGAGTGTCAAGAAAATCGGCCGGGAAGATCTCTTCAAGCAGTCTCTCATACTCCTGGTAGCGTTTTGAGTCATGGGAATGGCTTTTCCTGGCAAGAGCTGCAAAGCGTCCAATATGTTCTGATACTTCTCTTCTTTTTCGCAGTACAGTCAGCAGTTCATCGCAGATTTCACGCCCCGAACGATAGAGTCCACGTTTGCCGACCTGTCTGATTTCTTCATCAAAGACTTCCTTTTCCGGGATGCTTTCAAGTTGCTTGGTGAAGAGATGTCTCAGTATAAAGTGTAGCAGGGCATCTGTTGCCCTGTTTCGGGTGGAAAAACTTGTGATCAACCACTGTGATGAGGGTCCCGACAGGGCCGTATGGCAGTATTTTTTCAGGCTTTTGTACTCTTCTCTGAATCGTGACTGATAGAGGTAGAGGCTTCCTGAAACATTGAGCTTCTCAGCTTTTTTTCTGTCGCTTTCAAAGGAGAGGCTGACCCCGCCGCGGTTTTTTTCCAGGGTAAGGCATGGGTAGAGGTATCCGGCCACATCCCCCTGAGTATTGAAAAGAGGGATGCTGCGTGGCAATCCATCAAAATCCCATGTGTTGAAAAAACGACCTTTCCAGGGGGCAATGATCCGTTCTGCCTGGGAATCAGGACTCACTGGTTTCCCTGTACCGCCTGCTGCCACCTGTGCCAGCCGGTGCAGGGTCCTGCCTGTGGCAATTTTCCGTCCGTTCTCGTCCTGAATGAGGAAGCGCATGCGGAGATGATTGGGCAGCTGCTCCGGCCAGTCAGAGCGATTGACTGTAATGCGATAGCCTTTGAAGATGCTCTGTTCCAGTGCCTGATACAGGGAGCCCTTATAGTGAATGGAGTCGTCAAGAAGAAAATCGACACTGTTGTTTATGGGAATGAGGTGTTTGCGTATCCGTTTCGGGAGGCCCTTTACCAGAAAGCTGATCTTTTCACGAATAAGTCCGGGCACCAGCCATTCAAAGCTGGATTCCGGAAGAGTGTCAATGTCTGCCAGTGGTATCCGGACGGTGACCCCGTCGTCATCTTCCCCTGGAGCCAGGTTATAGCTGAGTCGCAGTGAGCGTGAGGCAATGTTCAGTTTTCTGGGAAAGTCCTGAAATTCATTCTCCTCCGGTCGTCGGGAGAGGATGTCCTCTTCTCTCATCATAAGGAAATCCTGAGACTGTCTGCTGTCAAGGAAACGGTTGAGAGTGAATCTGTCATAGACATGATCGGGCAGACGCTCATCATAAAAAAGGAAGAGGCTGTGATCGTCCACCAGGAGGTCGCGTTTACGGAGACGTTCCTCGGTGTCCTGCCATTTCCTGATCATCCTGATATTGTGTTCCAGAAATGGATATTTTCCTTTGAGCTCCTTTGCTAAAAGGGCCTGCTGGATAAAAATTTCCCTGGCCTCCTTTCGGTTTCCCGTGGTGGTTCTGCCAAAGTTCACCAGTCGGCCGGTTGAGAGGACCAGTCCAAAAAGGGTGATTTTCTCTTCTGCCAGCACCTGTCCGCTCTTTTTCTGCCAGCGGGGATTGGACCATGATGTACGACTCAGGTGTCTGGATGCTGCAATGAGCCATTCAAGTTCAACATTTGCCACAGTGAGAGCGTAGAGGCGACCGGTTTCAAGAAAGGCTGCTCCGATAAGCCATTTTCCTGAGTTGTGGAACTGGTGGGAGCCGGGAAAAACCATGAACTCCTTGGCTCCTGCACCAAGATATATTTTTTTCTCATTTTCCTTTTTCTGCCCGATATTTCGTAGAAATCCAGTGCAGAGACTTTTGTGGACAGCAGCATAGGAGGCAGGTTCCGTGTTTTCCGTAAAGCCCTTTTCCCGATCAAGAATTCGTGCCAGCTGGTCATGGAGATCAATCCATTCCCGCATCCGTTGAAAGGAGAGGTAGTGGGTTTTGCAAAATTTCTTGAGGCGGTTCCATGAGAGTCCTTTCTGCCTGACATCATGGAAGAGATCCCAGATTTTCAGCAGGCTGAGAAAATCAGAATGTTCATGGGCAAATTTTTTATGGGCAGCATCCGCTGCCTGTTCCTTCTCCGCCGGGCGAATCCTTGGGTCCTGGATGGCCAGCGCAGGTGCAATAATCTTTATTTCGCGAACGCAGTTGTTTTCACGTGCCGCAATGAGGATTCGTGATATCGGCGGATCAATGGGCAGCCTGGCCATGAGCTTTCCGGTCCGGTTCAGGAAGGTCTCATTTTTCAGGGCACCAAGCTCTTTGAGCAGAGAATATCCGTCACGAATGGCAGCAGAAGATGGGGGTTCCACAAAGGGGAATTCCAGAGGGGAACCAAGATCCATACTGATCATCTGCAGGATGACATCTGCCAGGTTGGAGCGTTTGATCTCCGGCAGGGTGAAGGCGGGCCGGTTCAGGTAATCTTCTTCAGAGAAGAGGCGAACACATATTCCGGGTCCAATACGGCCACAGCGGCCTTTACGCTGGTCGGCACTGGCCCTTGAGATTCGGGTTATGGGAAGACTGGTGGTCCTGGCCCGGACATTATAGCGGGAGATACGGGCAAGGCCCGAATCGATCACATACCGTATTCCCGGTACTGTGATGGAGGTTTCGGCAACATTGGTGGCCACCACTATCCTGAGCTTCTTTGAAGCAAGGAATATCTTTTTCTGATCTGCTGCAGCCAGCCGGCCAAACATGGGCAGTATCAGGTAGTCTGGAAAATGGCCCTCCAGCAGGCTGCAGCATTCACGGATGTCTTTTTCTGTGGGAAGAAAGATCAGGGTGTCTTCAGGCTGGTCTTTTCTGTGCAGATCAGCCAGGGCCTGAACGCACTGCTCAACAGGGGTGGATTCCTCATTGTCATCTTTTTCTTCAGGCTGGTAACGGACTTCAACATCATAGCTTCTCCCTTCAACGGTGACGATGGGCGCATCATGGAAATGTCTGGCAAAAATTTCCGTGTCGATGGTGGCTGAGGTGATGATCAGTTTGAGTTCAGGGCGCCTGGGAAGAATTTTCTTCAGGTAGCCGAGAAGAAAATCTATGTTCAGGCTGCGTTCATGTGCCTCATCGATGATAATAACGTCATATTTTTTCAAGAGCGGATCCTGCCGTGTTTCAGCAAGGAGAACTCCGTCTGTCATAAATTTAATGCGGGTCTTTTGTGTTGTCTTGTCATGGAATCGTATCTTATAGCCAACAAGGTGGCCATCCGGTGCAAGCTCTGATGCAACACGGCCTGAAACCGAAGTGGCTGCCACCCTGCGTGGCTGGGTACAGCCGATGAGCCCGGATTTGTCGGAACAGTACTCAAGGCAGAACTTCGGCAGCTGGGTGGTTTTCCCGGATCCTGTTTCACCTGAAACAACGATGACCTGATGATCCTGTATCAGTTCGATAAATTCTTCCCTGTAGTGGACGATGGGAAGAGATGTCGGGTAATTGAATTGCATGGTAGACGATGCCCTAAAACATGAAGTATGGTATAAATTCTGCTGCTGTTTTGTACACGGGAATAATTGATCTGTCATTCTAAAAAGAGGGAAGCGTTCCATGAGTAGAATTGAGGTGGCGGTTGCAGCCCCCCTGTATCAGTCACTGTCCTACTCGTTTGACTCCGCCCGGGAGGGTGATCCTGTCGGCAGGCGAGTCCTTGTGCGTCTCGGGGCGCAGAAGGTGACCGGCTATGTCCTGGGGCTCCTTCCTGAAGAGGATGTCAGCTATCGAATACTTCCCGTGCTTCGATTCCTCGATGGCCGTGATCAGCCTCTTTTTCCTTCCAATATGGTTCCTTTTTTCAGGTGGATTGCCCAGTACTACCATCATCCCATCGGAGAGGTCGTCAGAACCGCTCTCCCCGGGGGACTCACCAGGCGGAATCGCAAAGTTATAAAACTGTGCAGCCTCCCCCTTGAAAAAACGCCTGAATGGCCGGATGCAGCCGGTTCTGTTCCTGACTGGCTGGAGACTCTGTGCAGTAAAAAGGTACTGACTCCTGCGGTGAGCAGAAGAGTCCTGGCGGATGGCGATGCCCGAAAAGTTATTGACGGCTGGATAAGAGAAGGGCTCGTTGTTCTTGATGATATAGTCGAAAATGAAAAAATCCGCGAGAAGACCGAACGATGTTACCGGCTTCTGCAGCAGATTGAGCTTCCGGATGTACCTCAGGCAGACGCCGGCCGCGAGGCATTGAAAGAAGCTGCCGGCCGGAAAATTAACGGCAGGGCACTCGGGATCCCGCAACTCCGAACCCTCATGTATCTCTCACAGATTGCGGCTGAAAAAGATATCGAAGTCGTCCCTGCAAAAGATCTGCGAAAGATTTACAGTGGTGCCTCAAAGGCCCTGAAGATACTTGAAGAGAGGGGAATTGTTGCCTCTGAAAAGAGGCGCATCTACAGAAACCCCTTTGGCGAAACCCTGACCCATTTCGCAAAACCTGAACGCTTGAGTGAGGAACAGGAACAGGTCTTGTCACAAATACTGCCGGCCCTTGATGCGGGGAATTTCAAGACGTTTCTTCTTCACGGGGTGACCGGTTGCGGAAAGACTGAGGTGTATCTCCGTGCTGCGGAGCAGACCCTTGGCAACGGCCGGGATGTCATGGTGCTGGTCCCGGAGATCGCCCTTGCAACACAGCTTGAGGCACACTTTGTCTCCCGCTTCGGGGAGCAGGTGATTCTGCTGCACTCGGGACTCAGTCAAGGTGAACGGTTTGATCAGTGGAGCCTTGCCATGAAGGGGCGGGCCAGGGTCGTGATCGGTGCCAGGTCTGCTGTCTTCGCACCTCTGCAGAACGTTGGGCTTATTGTGGTGGATGAGGAGCATGACAGTGCCTACAAACAGGAGGACGGGCTGCGTTATCAGGGGCGTGATCTTGCCGTTCTGCGGGCCCGCTGCAGCAGCGCGGTGGTGATACTCGGATCCGGTACTCCGGCCATAACGAGTTATGCCAGTGCCAGGAACGGTAAATTCGAACTTCTTCACATGCGTCAGCGGGTACAGAACAGAGCTCTTCCCGATGTGACCCTGGTTGATCTTCGCAACACCAGTGAGAAAAAACGGGGAGAGGCACTGGGGAGAAAGCTCAATGAAGAGCTGGCTCAAAATCTCAAGGATAAAAAACAGTCCATCCTCCTGCTGAATCGCAGGGGGTTTTCATCAATATATCTCTGTCGTGACTGCGGGGAGCCTGTGCAGTGCCGCCACTGTCACATATCGCTCACCTATCATAAGAAAAGGAAGAAACTGGTCTGTCATTACTGCGGTTTCAGTCTCAGGGAGAATGTGATCTGTGCCAAGTGTAATTCAACGGAACTTATTCCGGTGGGTTTTGGTACGGAACGGGTGGAGCTTGAACTGCGGGAGCGTTTCCCTGATGCCCGCATTGAACGAATTGATTCAGATACTGCTGCCGACCGGCGCAAATTCCACAAGGTACTGAAAAAAATGCACGGGCAGGAGATAGATATCCTGATCGGGACACAGATGATAGCCAAGGGGCATGACTTTCCCAATGTCACTCTGGTGGGGGTTGTCTTTGCTGATGGAGGTCTCAGTATGCCGGATTACCGCGGGGCTGAGCGTACCTATCAGCTCCTGTCCCAGGTCAGTGGGAGGGCAGGCCGGGGGGAGAGTCCGGGCCGGGTGGTGGTACAGACCCTGAGACCTGAACATTATGCCATTGAACTGGCCCGGACCCATGATTATGAGAAACTCTATGACAGGGAGATGGAGATTCGCTCCAATCCACGTTTTCCGCCCTATCTGCGGATGGTGAACCTGAAAATTTCAGGGAGCAGTGAATCCCTGGTGCAGAAGACGGCGGTGGAGCTGGCGCAGCTGTGCAGGGCTGACGCGGGAGGGCAGGTTGAAGTACTTGGGC
>JAMOMO010000052.1 GCA_027067035.1 Desulfobulbaceae bacterium | reverse complement strand
CCATCGACAGGATTCGTGACCGTTATCGCTGGCAGGTTCTCTTGAAAGGATCCGGGCCGGGGCCGTTGCATGCACTCTGTGAAATGATTCTCGAAAACAGTGCACGCCTGAGCAAAGGGGATATCAGAATCGCCGTTGATGTTGATCCGGAATCAATGATGTGAGTCCCTGCAGTCAAAGAGGGACTGAATTCATTACTCTGTCAGGCGAAAAGTCGTTTCAGGGAGCTTAAATCCTCATCCACTTCCATTACCAGTATCTGGGCCAGGGCATTCAGGGTGACGATGGCGTTTTTATCAGCATCCATTTCAGATGTCATGTTGATCCGTTTGAGTATCCCTTCATTCACCTGTTGTACTTCACTGTAATACTCCTGGATTCTGTGCATGAAAAAGTCACAGTTTTCGCCTTTTTTGTGCGAAAAATACTGGCGCAGCAGGTAGGCTGATACCGAGCGATACATGGACTCCTCAACGGTTGCAAAAGGAAGGTGATAACAGGCCATTGGCTTGAGTATGGCTGTGGATGGGCAGCCGCTGGTGGCCATGATTATCCCCATGATAGAGGCAAGGCCTTCCTGCACGGTGGTGTCTTTGCTGCAGGTCCTGGCTGCTGATATACAGGAGACCAGGCATGATTTATGGGAGGCTGTGTCCTTAAAGGAAAAGACCAGATCTGCTATGTTTGCCGCAATGGGGCAGTAGTCATTGTCTGCAGCGTTGAGCTGACAGCAGTCGCAACGGGCAACCCCTAAAAGTGCCCAGTCGGGCGGGGTGTTGCTGGAGGGTTTATATTCATATGTTTCTGAATCAAGTTTGATCAGGAAACGTTTCTTACTGCTGTCGGGAAAATCAAAGCAGTATTTAAAAGTGGTCTCTGTCATTGAATGGTATATGGGTGAAAAGAATCTGTGTGTCCTTTCTCAGACGTTGTGCTTATCTGAAATATAAAATAGCACAGATTAAAATTTATACCATTTTTTCTTTTCCTCAAACAGGGCAACTCTGTTTCTTCCCGCCTCCTTGGCACTGTACAGAGCAGTGTCTGCCATGTTAATAAAATTTCCCTTGGAAAAATTATCATCCGTTACAGGCCTGGCGGTGGCAACACCGAAGCTTGCGGTGATGTGGTAGTTTGTCCGGGGATCTCTGAACACGTATTCATCCACCGCAGTTCGTAATTTCTCTGCAACCGCCAGGGCCTCTTCCGCTGATGTGTCCGGAAGGATGACGGTGAATTCCTCACCGCCGTAGCGTGCCAATGTGTCATATTTACGGATTTCTTTTTTGAGTACAGCGCTGAATTCCTTAAGAATGAAATCACCGACCTGATGGCCGTAGGTATCATTGAACTTTTTAAAGAGATCAATATCTATGAGAAGCAGAGACAGTTCCGTCTCGTTTCGAAAGGCGCGGTTGATCTCATTGTCGAGACTGTTTTGGAAAAAGCGGTGGTTATAAATTTCGGTGAGGCCGTCAATGTTTGCAAGATTGTTTAAGATCTTGTTCTTTTCCCTGAGTTCTGCGGTCAGGTCCTCGAGTTTCATCTTTGTTTTAATGAGTTCCTGATTCATCTGGTCAAAGTCGAGGTTGATCAGACTGAGACGGATGTTGGCCTCCTGCAGGATCTCCTGAATGGATTTTGTGTTTTTGATACGCAGGCCGAAATATTTTCCAGCCTGATCCACCTGAATATGGACCTCGCTGAGTATGTGTTCCAGGTCTTCATTCTTGAGGCCGAGCATCTTTTTGGCCTCTTTCCGAAAGCGCTTGTGAAATTCCTGGGGCTTATCTGAATAGAGTATGGAGACCAGGAGATCTGACAGGTATGACGCCTTGCAGGTGACCTCGATCTTGTCAACACCGCCCTTGTACTGTAACGGGTCGTGGTGGTAAAGGATGGGAAGCAGGAGAACCTCCGGGAACCCCCAGTTTTTTGCCACTTCGTATCCAATGACGGGATGGGTGGTGCCAAAGCTGTCTTCCTCGGCATTCAGGGCATCGTATTGTTCTTCGGTGATCCTGGAGAGTACTGCGCCGTACTCTTCAGGGAAGGTTCTGGCCAGGATGAGCTCTCCCAGGTTCTGGAGGAGGCCGCAGATGAATATTTCTTCGGTATCCGCACCTTCCACCCGCTCAAGGATGAGTTTGGAGGCAACGGCACAAGCCAGCGAATTTTTCCAGAATTGTTCAAAATCAAAATGAGTCTTTTTTTTGCCGCCTTTCATGCTGAGGAATGAAAAGGAGAGGACAAGGCTCCTCACCGCATTGATGCCAAGGATGGAGACAGCCTGATTGATTGAGCTAATCTGCTGGGCAAAGCTGTAGAAGGCGGAGTTCGAGACCTTAAGGATTTTTGCCGAGAGTGCGGTGTCTTTTGAAACCAGATTCGCAATGTCTGCAAGGGTGGTATCCTCCCTTGCGGTCAGGGTGATGATCTCTGATGCCACTGTCGGAAGGGTTGGCAGCTCATCGGAGCTGAGTACACCTTTGAGCGTTTCTTCCTTGTTCATAACCAAGCCTCATCGTGTATTTGAATAGTGGAGAGGCAAGCGAATTCTTCGAGTTTGAGTTTTTGTTTTTCCTTTGACAATTCAGGATATCGTACAGAAAAATTCACAAAGCCGTCACAGATTCAGGATTATTTTTTTATGTTGTAGAAAAAGTATATCGTTATCTGCTTGCGAATATCAAGAAGAGTAAAAAAAAATTATAGCGCATCGCCGTTTTCGGGATAGGAACAGCGTTCACCGCGATAGTTGTGAAAAGTGAGGTCAGGGCCACGGCTGCTGATGTAGTCGGGAGTGAGAGGGATCTTTCCCTTGCCGCCTGGCGCATCGAGGGCAAATGTGGGAATGGCCATGCCGGAAATAGTTCCGATAAGCTGCCGCATGATTTTCACCCCGCTGCTTGAATGGGTCCGGAAGTGATTGGTCCCCCGGGTGAGATCCCCCTGGAAAAGGTAGTAGGGTTTTACCCGCATGCGGAGCAGGCCGAGGAAGAGCTCTTTCAACACCTTTGCGTTGTCATTTACCCCCTTTAAAAGAACGGTCTGGCAGCCGAGTGGGATGCCGCCGTCAGCAAGGAGGGAACATGCCCGTACAGCTTCAGGACTCAGCTCCCGTGGATGATTGAAGTGGGTGTTTATGTAGAGCGGGTGGTGTTTCTTGAGGACATTCACCAGATCTTTGGTGATGCGCATGGGAAGGGTGCAGGGAATGCGGGTCCCTATCCGGATCACTTCAACCGTTGGGATCTGCCGCAGTCGTGTGAGCAGGGAGTCCAGCCGTGTGTCAGAGAGCATCAGGGGGTCTCCGCCTGAAATCAGGACTTCCCGTACCGTGGTGGTTTTCCTGATATAGTCCAGGGCCCTCTCAATATGATCTTCTGTGATCACCATATCATCGGAGGCCACCTTTCTTTTCCTGGTGCAGAATCTGCAGTACATGGCGCATTCACTGGCAACCAGGAGGAGAACGCGGTCCGGATATTTGTGCACAAGATTGGGAACAGGGCTCAGGTTTTCCTCGTCAAGCGGGTCGGGAATGCACACTGAATCGCTAAGCTCGACGGGATCCGGAACCGCCTGCTTCCAGAGTGGATCATTGACCGATTGAATGAGCCCTAAATAATAGGGATTTATTCGCATGGGAAAGCTTGCGTTAGCAGCTTCCAATGCGCTACAATCAAAATCGAAATGTCGTGCAAGTTCTGCAGGCCTTGTGATGGATTTCTGTAGAATTTCTTTCCAGTGTGTCATGGTGATGCATTATGGAGGATTGCAGGCTAAAAGTCAATTTCCCAATAGAGGCCGAGTGCCCGGGAGTGAGGAAATGTCTGAAAATCAATATGGTTTTAAATTTGATGAATATGGAAACACCAGAGAAATACTGGTTTACAGCAGTGGTGCAACCATAAACAATATAAGTTTTGTCAACAAGGGTACTGCCTTTAGTCGGGCCGAGAGAAAGCGGCTGGGGCTTGAAGCGGCTCTGCCGCCAGCGGTCAGGAGTCTTGAGCATCAGATAGAAAATTCTCAGATTAAGGTGAATTCAAAAAAGGAGCCAATCGAAAAATTCATCTACCTGCGTTCTCTCTTTGATAGAAATGTGACCCTGGCCCACGCCCTTATCAAAAGTGATATCGAAGATCTCATGGGAATCATTTATACGCCCACGGTTGGTCTTGCGGTACAGCAGTACTCCTCCATGTTCAGACAGGCCAATGGCTTGCATTTTTTTCCAGGAAATATCGATCAGGCCGAAGATATTCTGCGCCGCTATCTGCATCGTGATATACGGGTGGCGGTGGTAACCGATAATCAGGGGATTCTTGGAATCGGCGATCAGGGCGCAGGGGGTATAGCCATCTGTCTTGGAAAACTGATGCTCTACACGCAGGGTGCTGGCGTTGCACCCTGGCACTGTCTTCCCATTTCACTGGATGTGGGGACCAATAATGAGGCACTGCTGGAGGATAATGATTATCTCGGCTGGCGACATCGCCGTCTCGTGGGGGATGAATATCTGGAATTTATCGGACGTTTCGCCCATGCATTCAGGAATGTCTTCCCCAATGCCCTGTGTCAGTGGGAGGATTTTTCCAAACAGAATGCCTTTGCAATACGGGACTCCTATCTCCACGACATGATATCGTTTAACGATGATATTCAGGGTACCGGTGCCGTCACCCTTGCCGGTATTCTCACTGCCATGCGCATCAAACTTGAAAAACTTGAGGAACAGGTCTTTCTTGTGCATGGTGCAGGTGCAGGTGGCGTTGGTGTGGCTGAACAGATCGGCGTTGCCCTTGAAGAGGCGGGGCTTTCCGAGGAGGAGGCGAAAGACCGGATATTCACCCTTGATTCAAGGGGAGTTGTTACCAGTGACAGGAATATTGAAGAGTATAAAATGAAATTTGCCAAGGACAAGGAAAAATTTCCCTGGCTGAAGGATCCTGCCAAGCTCGGCCTGCTGGAGGCTGTGAAAGAAGCCGGGGTAACTGTACTGATCGGTACTTCAGGGCAGGGGGGCTGTTTTACACAGGAGGTGGTGGAGGCAGTCGCTGCAAATACCAGTCGTCCGGTGATCATGCCGCTGTCCAATCCAACATCAATGACCGAGGCTCTGCCTGAAGATATCTATCGCTGGACGGATGGAAGGGCGCTGGTGGCAACGGGCAGTCCATTTGAACCGGTGACCCATAACGGGGTAACCCATCGGATAGGCCAGTGTAATAATGTCTTTGTCTTCCCCGGGGTTGGTCTGGGTGTTCTCGGCTCCGGAGCGCGGGAGGTGCTGCCGCAGTTTTTTACGGCAGCGGCCCATGCCGTGTCATCGTGCGTCTCAAAGGCCGAGATGGAGAGTGGCTGTCTGGTACCTGCAGTGCACACCCTTAAGGAGGTGAGTGCCAAAGTGGCTCTGGCGGTTGCCATGTCAGCCGTTTCCAGTGGGGTGAGCAGGCCCTGTGTCTTTTCAACCTTTCAGCATGAAGGGGATGAGGCGCGCATGGCAGAGTTGCTCCGCAAAATGCGCTGGGATCCTGATTATCTGCCAATGGTTGCCATGTAGGCTGGAATGACAGGCATGTTCCGGGGATCAGTGATGGAAATTCGCTGATTCCCGGTACGCAATCAGCTGCAACGGATTTTATTTCCCTTCATAACTGTTGACACAGTCTTTATATTTCATATCCTCTTCAAGTATGTGGTTGATCAGCCAGTCTCTCAGGAAGAGATAGAGTTTTGATATCACCTTTTCACTGCACCTTCCAAGTGTATCGTTACACTTCTCTATCTGTTCTTTGAACTCCAGAACTTCCTGTTCAAGTTTGGCGTGGATCTTCTTGTGCTCATCAAGGAGAGGATAGCCGCATTTTTCCAGGGTTTCTTCTTCACCTCTGAAATGGGCCTGTGTGTATTTGATCAGCTCAGCTATTTCATGTTCGGGAGTGAGGTTATCGTCGTGGTGCCGGACAATTGAATACATATCGTTTATGAGATCGACAAGAACTTTATGTTCCATGTCAAACTGCGCAACACCGACAGAGTAGGATTCTCTCCATTTAATTAGAACCATAGGACACCTGAATGTTGAAATTAAGCGGGAATGCGGGGTACTCATTTGATAGGCTATCATAAAAGATTGAGAATAGGAATGGTAACTACTTAAAAATTTGTATTTTGAGTCGGCATGAAGAAAAAAACACAGTCTGAAATCAGTTCATGCCTGCTGAAACGGAGGGACGAATTCCCCTTTCTGATGTGGATCCAGAAAAAACGGAACAGGTGAAAAACACACGATTTGCTGTTAAAATAGGAGCCACTCTCAGCCCTTATATCTATTTTTTTGAACAATGAATCAAAAAAAGTTTATGAATGTTAAAAAATATTGATCTGTTACTTGAAAAAAATTGAAAAACCTATTAATTTGTTCCATTCATTTCAGCTGATAGTCTTGTTGATACAGGGCTTTTGTTGAAGATTCTCTTGGAGCTGTTCTGTGGCATTTTTGCCTGTTAAGGTTCTTGAGAACGGCTTACCCCCACAGTCAACCAAACGATGTAGCGATATTGTTACTAAAAAATAATCAGAAATAATTGAGGAAACAGTAATGACAGCAAAGCTTATAAGCGGAACCGAAGTGGCGAAGGCAATTCGTGAGGAGTTAACGGCTGAGGTCGCTGAACTGAAAGAAAAACACAATGTTGTTCCTGGCCTTGTCACCATTCTTGTTGGTGAGGATCCGGCTTCCCAGTCATATGTTGCTGCCAAAAACAAGACCGCCCATGCACTTGGGATTCACTCCGAGCAGGTAACACTCGACCCCGAGACAAGTGAAAAGGAACTTCTTGAACTCGTTGACAAGTATAACAGGGATCCAAAAATCAATGGAATTCTTGTTCAGCTGCCCCTTCCAAAACATATCAATGAGGCCAATGTCCTTTATGCCATTGATCC
>JAMOMO010000051.1 GCA_027067035.1 Desulfobulbaceae bacterium | reverse complement strand
GGATTTCGGAAACGGGTTGGGTTTCTGAAAAACCATACCCACCTGGGCACGGAGGGGAACCACATCCACAGACCTGTCATAGATATTCAACGTATCAAGCTGAATTTCCCCAAAGACCCGGCAACTGTCAACCGTATCGTTCATCCTGTTCAGACAGCGCAGAAAGGTGGACTTACCGCAGCCTGAAGGCCCGATCATTGCCAGCACCTCATTGCGCCCCACATCGATGGAAACATTTCTGATGGCGTGTTTCTCACCATAATAGACATTGACGTCACGACAGGTCATCCTGGCATCATCCACAAACGGACGTCCCACGGTGCTGCGATCTTCCCGTTCAGCCTTTTCCTCATGCTGGACTTCTTCACGACAGCCAGACTCCACCTCCGGAAAAACCATATCCCCAATATCCGCCACTGCACTCATTGCTTCCATACCCATATCCTCAATGGGCCGGAACAGCATCTGTTCCGGCCACGCTCAATCTGTTGAATTTATTTTGTAAGAACCAGTGCCTTCAGGGCTCTGGTGTCTGCTGCGAACTGTTTCCGTTCAGCTTCAGGCATGGGAATGAGCCCCTTGTCCGAAAGGTATCCCTCTTCACCCCAGGCCTTGTCACTGGTGAACTCATGCAGGAACTCGGTCATTCCCGGAACCACCCCGACGTGAGAGTTTTTCACATAAAAATAAAGGGGCCGTGAAACCGGATATTTACCTGCTGCAATATTGTCAAAGGTGGGACTTACACCACCAACCACTGATCCCTGGATCTTGTCCCCGTTCTGATCGAGAAAACTAAATCCGAAGATACCAAAGGCCTTTGGATTTGCAGTGAGCTTCTGCACAATCAGGTTGTCATTTTCACCGGCCTCAATATAGGCACCATCTTCACGAACAGTGTGGCAGACTGATTTGAAATATTTTTTGTCTTTCTTCTTTAAGGCCTTGATCCAGCCGATCTGTTTACAGCCGCCTTCCATGGCAAGCTCAACAAAAGCATCCCGGGTACCCGAGGTGGGTGGAGGACCAAGTACTTCAATTTTGGTGTCCGGAAGAGAGGAATTTACCTCTTTCCAGGTCTTATAGGGGTTGGGTACCAGTTTCTCGCCACCCTCCGGATCAGGTACATCTTTGGCAAGGGCCAGGAAGATATCCTTTTTATTGAACGTCAGCTGAGCCTCTTCTTTTGAGTTGGCCATGACGATACCATCATATCCGATCTTGACTTCCGTGATCTCCTTCACACCATTTTTCTGACACTTCTCATACTCGGAATATTTAATTCGTCGTGAGGCATTGGTGATATCAGGGGTTCCAATACCCGATCCGGCACAAAAGAGTTTCATGCCGCCACCCGATCCGGTCGACTCAATCTTCGGGGTCTTGAACTTTGTTGTCTTGCCAAACTGCTCCGCAACAGTGGTGGCAAAGGGATACACGGTGGAAGAACCCACAACGGAGATATAATCACGGCCTGATGCCGCATACGCGCTGGACACAAGTGATACTGCAACAGATGTCGCTGCTGCAAAAACAAAAACTTTCTTCAACATTTTTTCTCTCCTGAAAAATTATACTGCGTAAATAAAACCGGGCTTCGAATACATCGATGTCCGTCTATTTACTGTGACATTGTTATGATTTGATTAGGCCTTTATTAGAGAAACGTTACAGAGAGATAAAGTAATGCTACCAGCGCCGCTCAAACTTTCTCCGCAGAAAAACCGCCACTGCGTTCATGGAAATCAGAAAGGCCAGCAGCACCATAATGGCAGCGGATGTCCTCTCCACAAAGGCACGTTCAGGGGAATCAGCCCAGAGATAAATCTGTACAGGCAGAACCGTTGAAGGATCGGTCACAGACCCGGGAACATCAACAATAAAAGCCACCATGCCAATCATAAGCAGGGGTGCAGTTTCACCCAGTGCCTGGGCCATGCCGATGATGGTTCCCGTCATCATCCCGGGCAGTGCAAGGGGCAGGATATGATGGGTAATGGCCTGCATCTTGGAAGCACCCACCCCCAGTGCCGCCTCACGAATAGAGGGCGGTACGGATTTAAGCGACGCCCGTGAGGCGATGATAATGGTGGGAAGAGTCATCAGGGTCAGGACCAGGCCGCCCACAAGGGGAGCAGAGCGTGGCATCCCGAAGATATTAAGAAACACTGCAAGCCCCAGAAGACCAAATACAATAGATGGCACGGCAGCAAGATTATTAATATTGACCTCCACCAGATCGGTCCACCTGTTGCGAGGCGCAAACTCTTCGAGATAGACTGCCGTGGCAACACCGATGGGAAATGAAAGGAGCAGGGTAACCGCCAGGGTAAAGAGTGAGCCGACAGCGGCACCACGAATACCGGCAAGCTCGGGTTCCCGTGAATCCCCTGCCGTAAAAAATGTTGTGTTAAATTTCTTTTCAAGACGCCCCCCTGCTGCAAGGGCATCTATCCAGCTGATCTGCTTATTATTAAGACGCCTGTCAGCTTCAGCCACATCACGAGAGATACGGCCCTTCACAAACATATCAACTTCATCATCTGCAGGAAGCCATATCTGCCTGGTGGAACCGATGATGCCACTCTCTTTCATCACCATATCCTGGAGGATATAGACAGCCCCGGAACTGATCAGTCTATACAGGTTCCGCTTATCGCTTCGTCCCTTTACCCCGGGAAAAAGATCCCGCATACTGCTTTTCACCAATGCGCCGTAGTTTGCGGAGGCAAGATTATCCACATCAAATTCAGCACTGTCAAAGTGGATATCGAGGAGAATCTCCGTCTGCTGAAAGGCGGTCCAGCCGTTTGAGGCAATGGATATAAAAAGTATCCCAAGAAAACTGATACTGGCAAAGACAGCGGCAAGCCCGAAGAGGCGGAAACGCCGTTCCTTCCTGTATCGTTTTGCCAGTCCGTGATTCACCTGATCCATACTTGTTTTATTATTCTGAGACTGCATCATCTGACTCCTTCAAATACCTTCCACATCTGATCTGTTTCCCTTTTCCGCTTCCCTTTCCTTCTCTACTCATATTCTTCCCGATATTTACGCACCACGTAGAGGGCAATTACATTCAGCACCAGAGTAACAAGGAAGAGCAGCAGGCCAAGGGCAAAAGCCACCAGGGTCTTGGGACTGTCAAACTCCTGATCACCCACAAGCAGGGTCACAATCTGTACCGTCACAGTGGTCACGGCCTGAAGAGGATTTGCGGTAAGATTGGCAGAAAGTCCGGCAGCCATCACCACAATCATAGTCTCTCCAATGGCACGTGAAGCAGCAAGGAGTACTCCGCCGACAATTCCGGGCAGAGCAGCAGGAATGATGACGTTTATAATTGTTTCACTTTTGGTAGCACCAAGCCCGTAGGAACCATCACGCATGGCCTGGGGAACCGCGTTAATCACGTCATCGGAGAGTGAAGAGATAAAGGGAATAATCATCACCCCCATGACCAGTCCTGCGGCCAGGGCACTTTCAGATGAGACATTCAGACCAAAAAACTCACCACTGTTTCGGATAAACGGTGCCACCACAAGGGCTGCAAAAAACCCATAGACCACGGTGGGAACACCAGCAAGAATCTCCATCACAGGCTTGGCCCAGGTACGAACCCGCGGCGCGGCATATTCGGAGAGGTAAATGGCGGACATCAGTCCAATGGGAACAGCCACCAAAAGGGCAATTCCCGAAATCATAAATGTGCCTGCAAGGATGGGTACAGCACCAAAACTACCGGAACTGCCGGCCTGGTCTGCCCGCATTGCCATCTGCGGACTCCACTTCAGGCCGAAGAGAAAATCCGTGACAGGTACCTGCTGAAAAAAACGGATCGACTCAAAGAGCACAGAAACAACAATGCCTATGGTTGTCAGTACTGCAAGGCCGGAACAGAGCATCAAGCCGACCTGAACTATTCGTTCCACATGATTTCTGGCACGGAGCCCAGGGCGTATCCTGCGGTAAATCACGCTGGAGAAAAACAGGGCAACCGCAAAC
>JAMOMO010000050.1 GCA_027067035.1 Desulfobulbaceae bacterium | reverse complement strand
CCTGCAGCCAGACTTCAATCTCAGCACCCGAAGGCCCTGCCTGCATTCCCTCAAAGGAGAGGCTTTTCACCCCGGGAATCCCACCCACCTCCTCTTCCCAGGCAATGAGCAGATCATTGGAATGGACACCACGTTCTTCCGAGGGCAGAAGAATTATCTGGATTGATCCCATATGCGGGCCTTTCGCCCCCATGTCACCGGACAGGACCTGCCCCACCAGCATCAAACGCTGCTGTATCAATGGCTCTCCACTAATGGTCGGTGTTTTTTCCGCCACCCGATCAAAGGCCGCCTCCAGCTTCCTAAGGGCCTTTTTCGTAACATCAGGAGGGGTACCTTCCGGGAATTCAACGGTGGAGGTGACCACAAAGCCGTCAAGTTTGGGAAAGACCTGAAATTTCACCAGGCCACCCTTCACCAGCCCCACACTGAGCATGAGAACGGCAATGGCAATGGCCAGCGAGACATAACGCCAGTTCAAGACCCTCGCGATAAAGGGCACATAGCGTTTTTCAATAAAATCTTCAAGACCGGTGCTCACGGCCAGTCGACCCCGCTCAATCAAAGCAAAAGGTGCCCAGAGCTTTTTAGGTTTATTCAGATCCGGCAGATGACTTAAATGCGCCGGAAGCAGAAACAGTGACTCCACGAGTGAAATCGTCAAACAGGAAACAACCACCAGCGGCAGAATGGCCACAAATTTCCCCATGGTCCCTCCGACATAGGAGAGGGGAATAAAGGCAACTATGGTTGTGGTGACCGCTGCCAGTACCGGCATGGCAACTTCCGACACTCCGTTGACGGCTGCATCAAGAGGAGATTCACCTCGTTTACGGTGCACATAGATGGCTTCACCCACCACAATTGCGTCATCCACCACGATTCCCAGGACCATTATCAGACCAAAGAGCGAGATCATGTTAATGGTGGCATCAATGGACCAGAGGATAAACATTGCCCCTGCTATGGAGATGGGAATACCAAGTCCTGCCCAGAATGAAAGCCGCAGATCCAGAAACAGCCAGAGCATGAAAAAGACAAGACAGAGTCCGAGCACTCCGTTTCTCGTGAGCAGGTTTATCCTGGCCCGCAGTGAATCGGTGGTGTCATAAAAAACGGAGATATGGACTCCCGGCGGGAGAACCTCCGCCTTCTCCTTCACAAAATCCTGCACCGCATTGGAAATCTTGATGGCATCCTCTTCCTCTGTCTTTGCTATCTGCACAAACATTGCGGGCTTCCCGTCAATACTTGCAAACAGCGGGTCCTCGGTGAACCCGTCCCGAATCTCAGCAATACGATCCAGGGTGATGATCTCTCCTCCGGGACGCGCCAGCACCACGATTCCGGCCAGCTCTTCGCCGGTATACTTTCGGCCCACTGTGCGAATTCTGATCTCTTCCCCTACGGTCCTGAGAGTTCCACCGGCAAGATTAACACTTGATTTCCGCACCGCCTGGGCAACAGCATCAAAGCTGAGCCCGTAACGCCGTAGTCCCTCTTCGGAAACCTCAATCCCGATCTCATATTCACGGGTGCCATAGGTTTCCACCTGGGAGATAAGAGGAATCTGCTTCACCTCATCCTTTACCCGTTCGCCCCACTGTTTCAACTGTTTTTCATTGAGATCACCCGACAGGGCAAGAAGCATGACCACCTGTTTTTTGACGATCTCACGGATAATCGGTTTTTCAGCATCAACGGGCAGGGTGGAGATGGCATTCACATGGGAGCGCACCGTGTCCAGCACCTCCGAGGTGTCATAACCATCCTTGACATCCACAATCACCGTGGCAACACCCTCCTTGGACTTGGTGGTGTACTGATCAATGCCTTCAATGGACTCCAGGGCATCTTCAATCTTCTGATTAATGCCCTCCTCCACCTCCTCGGGATCAGCTCCGGGATAGGGGACGGTTATGACAATTTTATCAATGGAAAATTCCGGAAAACTCTCCCGTACCATCATCTTGGTGGCCAGAAAGCCGGCAAAAAAGATAAGCAGCAGCAGGATGTTGGCAAAGACCGTATTCCGGGCAAAAGCGGCAAGCAGTCTCTTCATTCCTTTTCACCTTCAAAAGTGGAATTTTCGTCAACCACCTCCACCAGACTGCGTTCCAGGGGGTTCACCAGACGAGTGGTGATAACCATATCACCCTCTTCAAGGCCGGAACTGATATAGGCCCGGTTCTCCTGAACCCGAGCCACCTCAACCGGGACCGTCTCAAGACGATCTCCCCGCACCACATAGACACTGTTTTCAAAACTCACAGCCCAGCGCGGCAGCTCCACCACACCCTTCATGGTCCTGCCTGGAATCAGTACCCTGCAAAACATTCCGGCCACCAGGGGCATGGGATGTTTTTCCTTCATGAACTGCCTGGAATCTATCTGCAGAACCACCCTCACAGTCCGGGTCTTCTCATCATACGCACTCACCCTGTTCACCACTGCAACGGCCCTGTTTTCTGAATTCTCCGTCCAGATCACTTCAACCTGTACCGGTTTCAGCTCGGCAAACCATGCCTCCGTCACCGGTCCCTCCATCATGTTCCGGCTGAACTGCAGCCATTGAAACGCATCACCGCTGTCCAGAGGAACTTCAAGCTCCAGAATGGAATCATCGGCCAGGCCCAAAACAATTTTTCCAGGAGAGACGTACTGCCCTTTTTCTATTTTTTTGAGGGTGATACGACAGGTGAAGGGAGCATAGACCCTGCAGCGCTCAAGCTTTATCCGGGCGCGAATCATCGCCTGCTTCACCTGGGCAAGTCTGTCTGCCGTATTGTTTGCCGCCTGTTCAGCCTTTTCAACTCCGGCCCTGGTACCCACCTTATTCTTTTCAAAGAGGGTCCGCACCCTGTTGAGTTCCTTGGCGGTTATCTCCTTGTCACGTTCAAGGATGGCCAGACGGGTCTTGTTCGACTCATATTCGGTGGCATAATCCCTGTCATCTATGGCAAAAAGCAATTCACCTTTTTGGATGACAGCTCCGGTCTTCAGTCTGGGATGAATCTCAACCACTGATCCCGCAACTTCAGCAGCAATCTCCACCATGCGGATGGAACGAAGCTCACCGTGTGCCTCAATCAGAACCGGAACATCTTTGCGGGAGACAGAAACGGCTTCAACCTTCAGAGGCCGCTCCACCAGCGGGGCCTGAGCCGGCGCTTTTTTTCGTGATTTTAAAAAACTGAACCCACCAAAGCCAAGCAATAAAATAATCACACAGGCAACAACCCGGATAATTACAGTAGTGCGCATACTGCCTTTCTCTTGTTCACTCATGACCATTCACTCATTCCTGTTTTGCTAAGACCTGTTCCACACGCTCAAGCACTTCACACCACTTCCTGGCCGTCTCCGGCCCCACCTTCTCCACCAGATCAAGGAATGCGACCAGAACTGCGGCCTCCATTCGCTCTGCCTGGGCCACAGCCTGCTCTGAGAGACGAACCACCACCTTTCGTCTGTCCGCGGTACTCCGCTCACGGTAGAGCAGGCCTTTATCTTCCAGGCGATCCACCATACTCGATGCCGACGGTGGAGAGACCTTCAGCTGTTTTGCCAGATCGGAGATGGTACTTTCCCCACTTCGCTGCAGAGTCATCAGCACCTGTACCTGAGCCATGGAAAGCTCCTCACCCCGACATGAAGCACGCCCGTCATGGAGACCGGACTGGATAGAAAAAATATGATCTTTCAGCTTGCGTCCCGCACTGGCAATAAAACGGGCCTGCTCAACTGTTTTATCCTGTGACATAATGATTGAAATTTCCCTCTTCTGAAAGTATGACCCCGGAAATACTTAGGGTCACTAAATACTAGCCACACTAAACAAACTCTGTCAAGAATTTTTACCAGCTGAACACATTTGACCAGCAGCATCCCCGGATGAGCCACTTGAGGGAAAAGTTTTTTTGTGCCCGGTCTGTGGTATCTGCGGTCTGGACTGCCCTAGCTGAGTCCCCATGGATTGGTTTATGGCATCCCGTATAATGGACCCGGAACAGATC
>JAMOMO010000049.1 GCA_027067035.1 Desulfobulbaceae bacterium | reverse complement strand
TAATATAGGGTTTGGGAATACTGCCATGGCGGATCGTATTATTGCCGTGGTGAATACCGGTTCTTCCCCCGCACGAAAACTGAAAGAACTCGCCAGGGACGCGGGACGACTGATTGATGTAACTGAAGGGCGTCGTACCCGTTCCCTTCTGGTGATGGATTCCAACCATGTTATTCTCTCTTCCATCCAGCCAGATACCATCTCCCAGCGACTTGCTGCTCTGCAGCTGATTTCCCATGTGCACAGTGATCCCGAAAGTATGGAAAAGTGATTGATATGAAAACAACAGGCCAGCTATTTATCCTCTCTGCCCCCTCCGGAGCAGGAAAAACCACCATCCTGAAAAAGGTGATGCAAAAAATCGTCAAACTGGAATTTTCCGTGTCTCACACCACCAGAGAGCCGCGAAAAGGTGAAAAAAACGGGGTGGACTATCACTTTGTCCCGGTGGAGGAGTTTAAGGGTATGATTGATGAGGGGCTCTTCCTTGAATGGGCTGAGGTGCACGGTAATTTTTATGGGACAAGTCGCCCCGCAGTCCTTGAGCAGCTGAAGAAGGGTATTGATATCATCCTTGACATTGATGTCCAGGGGGCAGCCATCATAACAGAAGATGCTTCCCTTGATTCTGTTTCCATCTTTGTGGCTCCACCCTCCCTTGCTGAACTCGAGAGACGGCTTCGGGGTCGGGGGACTGACTCTGAGGAGACCATCAGGATTCGCCTTGGAAATGCCGGAAAGGAGATGGCGGCAGCGGAAAAATATGACTATCTTGTTATCAATGATGAGCTTGATGAGGCAGCTGAAACCCTGCGGGCAGTGCTTATAGCCGAGCGCAGCCGAAGTCATCGTCTGCCCAGTGGCGAGGCCATAGACCTGGAGGTCGGCAGATGAAACCAAACAGAGGATTTCACAAAGGCAATGAGAGAAAAATCCGTTTGAGTGAGGATCTGCTCTGGGGAATTCATCCGGTCTTTGAGGCCCTGGAACAGGAACCTGAGCGAATCAGTGAAATCTTCATTGTAAAGGACAGAAAGGGTGGCAAGCGCGAAGAGATCATCGAAAATGCCAGAAAAGAAGGGATTAAAGTAAACTTTGTCTCCTCCCTTAAACTCACGGGAGAAGATGCCTCACAGGTGCGTCATCAGGGCATGGTGGCCAAGATGTCCCAGACCAGCCTCATGCCTTTTGACGAGCTGCTCGACATGTTCAGGGAAAAGGTGAAACAGGGGCTTAATCCGAGAGTAATAGCTCTGGACAGCCTGCAGGATCCCCATAATATCGGAGCCATAATCAGGTCTGCCCATGCATCCGGAGTGGATGCCGTGCTGGCAACCCGGGAACGTTCTGCTCCAATCGGCGGTACAGCCGCAAAATCAGCTGCTGGAGCCATGGCTCACCTTGATATCTGTCAGGTGACCAATCTGGCCCAGTCCCTTCAGTCATTAAAGGATGCCGGTGCCTGGATATTCGGTGCCGTGAAGGATGCCGATGCCCAGTCTCTCTATCAGTCGGATCTGGTTCTTCCTGCCTGTGTGGTTGTGGGAAGTGAAGGAAGCGGCATCCGCCCCCTTGTGAAGAAGCAGTGTGATGTGCTCCTCTCCATTCCCATGGAGGGTCAGTTGGACTCTCTGAACAGTTCTGTTGCAGCGGGGGTGATTATGTTTGAGATGCTGCGACAGAGGCAGCTCCGCTGATTCCTCTGTTGTCATCGCGATACCGGGCCCTCCCTCGACATTCTTGTCGCTGCTGCGAAAATTGTCGACGTAAATTGCGGCAACCCAGGGGCCTGGATTTCCAAGGTGTTTGATATTAATAAGAAATGATATTGTTTTTGTTTTTGGCACATTTGTTGAAGTAAGAAATCCAACATATACGTCTTCCCATAACGGGAGGATTAATTTTACAAGGAGATATCTTATGAAACTCTCAGCAAAGTATGTCAAAACATTTGTACTGGCAGCAGCATTCAGCCTTCTTGCAGTCCCTGCAATGGCCGGAAATGGTCATGGGCCAGGGGATGGCAGTGGCAATGCAGGTGATGGTCCCGCTGACGGAACCGGTAACGGTCTGAAAAAGGGCAGCTCCATCAATGCCATGGTCTTTTACCTTGATGGTGAGTTGCTGGCACGCGGTGGCGGCGGTGGTGGTAATGGCGGTGGCGGTGGTGCCGGAGGCAATGGTCCCGGAGACGGAAGTGGTAACGGAGGTGATGGACCGGGTGACGGCAGTGGCAACGGTCCCGGTGACGGAACCGGCGATGCACCCGGTGATGGTACCGGCAACGGTCCCGGCGACGGAACCGGAGTGTGTCTCACCACATGAGCTGTACAGGTTATCCACCGGCAAATGGGCAGATCCTGACTGTCTTCGGCGGCTGACTGCGATTTTCCTTCCGGTGTCGTGCCTGAAATGGCACGACACCTTTTTTTTTACTGCAGCCTGTTCATCGGTAATGATCAGGAATCTTTTTTAAAGGTGAATCTGTACCTGAATGTCTTCGGGTCAAGCCAGTCAAGCACCTTTGTACCAACTTCAGCATAGGGATAGCCAAAAGTATTCAGTGGTGGTCCGGATTGAGCGGGGGTAAGAATAAGGTCCCGGCCCATGGCAAATTTCACCCGATACTGATCCCATCCTCCCCAGAAGTAGTCCCGGTAATATTCTGTTCCGGCATCACCCGGCTGCAGGTTCTCCTTGAGCATCATCTTGCGTACATCCGCCGGATCAACCGGCACCCAGTCATATCCCGGCAGATAGAATTCGGCCCAGCAGTGCTGCCAGGTGGTGATATCCTGGCCGTTCTTTTTTCCCTGGCGAATGCCGAACACTTCACGTGCCGGAATGCCGGCAGCTCGACACAGTGCAATAAAAACAGAATGGATATCGGTACATTTGCCACCCGGCTTTTCAAGGAGCAGGCACACGTTTCCCGGACCGCATCCCACTGTTTCGGGATCACGGTACATGTTTTCACAGGTCCAGTCATAGATGGCCTTTGCCTTGGCAAGGACACCCGCTTTTCCTTTTGTGATCCGGTCGGAAAGCTCCTTTACAGGGCCATCAATGGGACCAAGAGCGGTGGCTGCAAGGGAGAGTGCGTAATCGGCCGGGTCCCAGCTGGCTTCTTTGTCCGGGAAATCACGGCGTATGACCTCTTTTCGGGTGACGTGAAAGGAAAACACCAGTTTACGGCTCCTGCTGTTTTTATCCCATCTGGCGTAAAGTATTGGCGTGGAATAGACCTGATCACTGTAGACCGCAGACTCGCTGTAATCTCCCTGCACTGAAATGTTTGTTATCAGCTGATCTCTGTCGGAAAGCGGGTAGGGTATCCAGAGTTGTGTCTCCCGGGCTGCATCGTGATCGGAGAGATCGAATTCCATGGTTATGGTGCCACTGCTCTGCTGCACCGCAAAAGCGGTTCCCGAGAGCAGCAGAACACCGAGTCCTGCAAGAAGGGTCCAGATCTGTTTCATATTGTCCTCATGAATGTGTCTTGAAAGTTTCCCTGAATCAGTGATGAAAACGTGGCAGCACCTGTAAGAGGGTGTTGCTCTTATCGGATAGCCCGGATGAGA
Organism: Desulfobulbaceae bacterium; assembly: GCA_027067035.1. Taxonomy (GTDB): domain Bacteria; phylum Desulfobacterota; class Desulfobulbia; order Desulfobulbales; family Desulfocapsaceae; genus Desulfocapsa. The sequence continues at coordinate 14,354 of JAMOMO010000049.1, read as the reverse complement.
CTGGCCCCATCCCCACTGGGTACTCACGGACTCAGGATTTTGTTGTAAAAAAACGTGGTTTAAGTGGCTGGAAAATGTATATTGAAACCATCAATAACACAAATAGGAAATACCGATATATATCGTATGTTCCATAGCTGTGGCCGAAATGACTGAAAACAAAAGGGAAAAGAAGCTATAATGGAAATCCGCAAACTTGAAGCCTTCTGCAGGGTGGTTGAATTGAAGAGTTTTACCAGGGCAGCAGAGAAGATTCTTCTGTCCCAACCCACCGTCAGTGAACATGTCCGCTCCCTTGAGGAAGAGCTTGGTCAGAAATTACTCGACAGGCTTGGCAAGGAGGCCCTTCCCACTCCGGTTGGAACCCTGTTTTACGGCTATGCATGTAAGATCCTACAGACACGAAAGGAGGCAATACAGGCAGTTGCCCATTTCAGTGGAAATCTCAGTGGCAGGATAGTCATGGGGGCAGGTACCATTCCGGGTACCTACATCCTTCCGGAACTCATTGCTGCTTTCCGGACATCACACCCGAGTATCAAGGTTGCTCTGCAAATATCCGGTTCCAGAAATATTGCTGAGAATGTGCTGCAGGGAAAGGTGGAACTCGGGGTTGTGGGGGCCAGGTGGAAGGAGAACGGGCTGCAATGGAGAGAAATTTTCTCTGATGAACTCTGCCTTGCCGTCTATCCTTCCCATCCCTTGGCATTGAAGGGTTCGGTGAATCTGGAAGAGGTGTTTGGTGAGCCGTTTATCCTTCGGGAACATGGTTCCGGTACCCGTGAGGTCTTCGGAGCCATTCTCAGTCGTCACGGGCTGAATGAGGATGATTTACAGGAAGTGGCGGAAATTGGTTCGACGGCTGCGGTTAAAGAGGCGGTGAAGGCGGGGATCGGGATATCGGTGCTGTCGAGGTGTGCTGTGGCAGATGATGTTGAGTGCGGCCGGTTAACAGCACTCAGCATAAATAAACACAGGATGAAGCGGAGTTTTTATCTGATTCGTCGGAAGAACCGGGGGATCTCTCCTGTAGCTTCCTTTTTTCATGACTATCTCTGCGCCGATGAGCAGTGACTAAGCAGTATCCTGCTCCTCCAGTGCGGCCCGTATGGCCTTTGCAAGGGTGAGTGTGTCCACGGGTTTTCTGATATAGTCACGTATTCCAAAGGATTTTGCCCTTACATCATCGATGGCATCACTGTAGCCCGTACAGAGAATGACCGGCATTTCAGGGTGAATCTCCAGGATCTTCCGGGCCAGGGTGGTTCCGGTCATTTCAGGCATGGTCATGTCTGTGATCAGGAGATCAAATTCATCGGGGTTCCCCGTCACAATCTCCAGTGCTTCGGGACTGCTGGTGCACACCGTTACCCTGTAGCCGAGGTTGATGAGAGAACGCTGCATTATTCTGGCAATGGGCTCCTCGTCATCAACAACCAGGATTTTTTCCGTTCCCCTGGGTTTTTCTTCAACAGGTTCCTCCGTTCCGGTGATGGTCTCTTCAATCACCGGGAGATAGATATGAAAAGTTGTCCCGTTTCCAGGTTCACTGCTGGCGGTGATTTCCCCTTTATGCTGCATGATTATTCCATGCACAACTGAAAGCCCGAGCCCTGTGCCTTCGCTGATTTCCCTGCTGGTGAAGAAAGGATCAAAGATCTTTGACAGTGTCAGCCCATCCATCCCGCATCCTGTGTCGGTTATCTCAATGTCAAGGTAGCGTCCGTGGTGGAGGCGGGGACAGCCGGCAATAATATTGCTGTGAGATATCTGGATTTCAGACAATGAGATGGTGATGGTTCCGGGTTCCGGGCCAATGGCGTACTGGGCATTGGTGAAAAGATTCATCAGCACCTGATGTATCTGCGTCGGGTCAGCCAGTATCGCACCGCATTCCTGGGATATGTTCTCCTGTAATTTTATGGTGCTGGGCAGTGAGGCGCGCAGAAGTTTGAGAACCTCTTTAATGAGAGGCTGAATCCGGGTCGGCTGAAAGTCGTCTTCGACCTGTCGGCTGAAGGTCAGGATCTGTTTAACCAGTTCTGTGGCTCTGTGTCCTGCAGTGATGACCTGATCAAGGTCTTTCCGCACCGGGTCGTCTTTTGTGAGTTGCTGCTGAGCTATTTCACTGTAGCCGAGAATTGCGGAGAGAATATTGTTAAAGTCGTGGGCAATGCCACCGGCAAGGGTTCCGATGGCTTCCATTTTCATTGCCTGGCGCAGCTGTTTTTCAAGGGAGATCTTTTCCGTTACATCCCGTTTGACAGCAATATAATAGGTGGCTTCCCCATGGGTGTTTTTCACGGGGGAAATGATGATCTCCTCTTCATAGGGAGTACCGTCTTTTCTGGTGTTGAAGAAGTGTCCTCTCCAGACATGTTTTTCCTGGAGGGTTGCCATAATCTTGCCGGAGAGATCACCTGTCTTCTCGTTGTTACTGAAAAAACTGGCGATTCTTCCAATACTTTCACTGCGACTGTAGCCGGTTATGGTGGTAAAGGCAGGGTTGACATATTTTATGATTCCGTTGGTGTCGGTGATGACAATGCCGTCAGTCACCTGTTCAATTGCAGCAGAAAGACGAGCCATCTCCTCCTGCACCCGTCGTTCCCGTGAGACACTGTTCTGCATCCGGCGCTTTCCCTGTTCCTGTTCTGCCATAAAACGATGAAAGGCGTTGAGAACAAGGAACCATGTGAGAAGGAGAAAGCAGAACAGGATAAGTCCTGTCAGGAGAACTGATTTCTTAAAGTCAAATACTTCAATCTGGTTGCTGTGACGCGCAGCAAGGAAACGCTGGACATGCCTGTTCTTGTGTTTTTCAAGGATGGTGTTGAGCCGGGAAATCAGGGGATGGATCTTTTCCATCTTGTACTTGAGCTGCTCCTTGATATCATTGGCTGTCAGAGTTTCCTGTATTGCCTCAGCTCCAATCAGGGAGTTCAGTTCTCTGATCCCTGTTACCAGTTTCGAGGCATCCTCCACCTCTTTTGTGCCGAGGTATTGTTCGTGGCTGTAATGGTCGTTCCCCTGCTTCAGGAGTTGTGCAATGGAGCTCTGTAGCTGTTTCTGGTATGAGCTGTTGTCGGTGAAAAAAAAGGTGTGATTGAGGAAATGGGAGATCTTTGAGAGTTCGGCCTGCATGTTGCTCATGGCCAGCGCACCGGGAATAATATCATTGTATATGGTGTTGGCCAGTTCCTCTTCCTTCTGGGCAAAGGTGAAGAGGAAAATACTGCTGACAAGTACAAGCAGAACAATGATGAAGAAACTGAAGTGTAGTAATCTGTTCATAGTTTTCCGTAATTCCTCCAGGCAGGGTACCGGAATACAGTACCCTGCCTGGTAAGGTGCCTAAAGCCTGAAGCCGCTGACCATGTCTTTTAATTTCTCCGCGGTTTCCGAGAGTTCAGCGGCGCTGCTCTGCACCTCATTGCTGGATGCTGACATCTCTGTTGCCGCCTGGCTGACTGAGGTGATCTCCTCGGCAATCTGGCCGGATACGGCTGAACTCTGGGCCACGTTCTCGTTGACTTCACTCAGCCCCTCAGCCGCCTGAGCAACATTGTTGGCTATCTCATCGGTTGCAGTCGTCTGTTCATTGACGGCCCCGGTGATGGTGCCCACAGTATCATTGACGGTATTGATCACATCGGTGATGCGTTCAATCTGAGTCACCGTTTCAGCGGTGGAGTTCTGAATATCCTCAATCTGGGCCTTGATCTGACCAGTGGCATCCGCCGTCTGTTTGGCCAGCTCTTTGATCTCATTTGCAACCACCGCGAATCCTTTCCCGGCCTCTCCGGCTCTGGCTGCTTCAATGGTTGCGTTCAAGGCAAGGAGGTTGGTCTGCCCTGAGATTTCGGTGATGACTTCTGTGACCTTGCTGATTTCAGTGGCGGCAAGTCCGAGCTGCTGTACCTTTACTGTGGCACTCTTTGCCTCTTCGACGGCCTCACCGGTGACTTTGCTCGCCTGTTCAGTGTTACTGTTTACATCTGCAATGGTTGCGGTCATCTCTTCTGCGGCAGAGGCCACAATGTTCATGTTTGTTGTGGTCTGTTCGGTGGCAGCTGCAACAGAATCCATGTTGGCACTCATCTCTTCGGCTGCTGTTGCCACGGAGTTTGACTGTTCGGAGACATTTTCGGAAGCAGCTGACATCTGCTCGGATATGGCCGAAAGCTCGGTTGTGGCAGAAGAGATGGTTACCACGCCCTGGACCACTTCTTTAAACATCTGCTGCAGTTTCAGTATGAAGTTGTTGAAGTTTGTTGAGAGTTGCTGCAGTTCATCGTAGTTTGCCTCTTTATAGACCGGACAGTCTGCGCAGTCTTTGATCTTTCCGGTCACAACTTCAATACAGACGGGATTGTCCCCCATGGTTCCTGTCTCTTCCCAGCAGAGGTTGTTTCGGCCGTAGCTTGGACAGTCTGCCTGTTTGCAGTTTGTGACATCTGAGCAGACAGGGCAGTCGACATTGAGACGCTGGGTGAGATCTCCTTCACCCTGTGCCAGCTCGCTGAGGTTGGCAACCACTACTTTGATGGGGGCCATGACCATGCGCAGCATGAATATGGCAACTCCTATGATGATGATGGTACTGACAAGAACAATCAGTGCCGTCAGCCGTTTCATGCTCCTCACCGGAGCCAGGGCTTCTGATTCATCGATCTTTGTGATCAGTGCCCAGTTGAGTCCGTTAATGTTGACAGGAGAGTAGGCCGTGAGCACTGCGTCATTATTGAAATCCGTGCTGAGGATGGTCTCGGTCTTTCCGGCCAGTGCATTGTTTGAGGCAACAGTGTCTACTGATCCCTGGTCGGGATGTGCAAATGATGCGATGACCGTGTGTGCTGCACTTTCCATGGCATCTGAACGCATCAGCTTGTCGGGACCGACCAGGTAGGATTCACCGGTCTCCCCCATTCCCTCACGCTGCTGCATGATTTTATTTATGGCCTCAAGGGATAGTTGCAGGGCTATCACCATTTCAATCTCACCTTCATGGACAATGGGTTGTGCTATGAATGCGGCCGGCTCATTGTTACTTGGGGCATAGGGGGCAAAGTCCGCGATTTCATAGGATTTGTCGGCAATGACCTTACGAACCAGCTGCCCGAGGTTGGAGTCTTTGAACGTTCCATCTATGAAATTTGTCTGGTAATCGGCCTCTTTTGCTGCAGTATAAAAGCAGTAGCCATCCGGGTTGATCAGAAAAATATCATAATAATCATACGCTTCAACATATTTTTTATAGTATTCATTTCCTTTGGCGTCCACCGGGCTGAATGCCTCGGCCACGTCAATTTCGGCCACAATGGCCCAGGTGAGATCAAGTACTTTAAAGGGCGCTGCCACTGAAAGAACAGCCTTGTTCATGGCATTGTTTATCACATCGGCCCTGTCTTCTCCGGCCAGAGCCCATCGAACGGCTTCGGTATCCATCCGCCCCTTTTCAGGGTTGGCAAAAGAGGCTTTGACACTGTGTGATTCCGGATGGAGGAAGGAATCAGAGCGCATGAGTTTGTCCTGTCCCACCAGATAGCTTTCCCCTGTTTTTCCAAGTCCCGATCTGATGGACATGATATCGTTGATATGGTCGAGGGGGAGACGCACCACCATGACGCTCTGTACAACCCCTCTGATAAACATGGGAACGCCGATGAATGCAGCCGGTTCATTATTACCTGGAGCATAGGGAGCAAAGTCAACAATGGAGGTTTTTCTGTTGGAAACTGTTTTTTTCCAGATTCTGGCCAGGCCGGAGTCCTTGTAGGGTCCGGAGCTGAGGTTGGTGCCAAGATCAGCCTCTCTGGCGGCACTGTACATGACATGACCATGCTCGGCACAGATCATGAATACATCATAGTAGCCGGTCTCTTTCTGGAACTGGGTGACCCGTTCCCCATAATTTTTCCAGAGTTGTTTGTAGGCATCGGTATCCGTCTTAAATGCCTCGTCGTCTTTGACATAGCTGGTCCTGTGGAACAGCAGAAGACTGTCGTTGAGTGATGTTACATCTTTGCTGCGTGAAAAAACTTCCAGGTTTAATATTGCATTATCAAAATATTTTTTCAGCATCTCCGACTTGAGATCATGCTGTGCCTCAAGTTTCGCAAAGGCCTCCTGCCTGAGGGTTTCCACGGTCTCAAGCAGAACCTCCATGTCGCCCTTTCGCTCATGAAAAAAACTCTCAATCTGACTTTTCTTGATTTCGCGAACCCCGGAGAGCTGGTTGAATCGTGCCGTGGTGAGGGCCTGACTTGAATGACTTGAAGAGATATAACTGCTGATGAGTAGTGGAAGAATACCGATGAGTAAAAAAGCGGTGATAAGTTTGACCCCAATCCTCTTGAAAAGCTTTAAAAATTTCATTGTCTTTCCTCGTGTTGCGGGATGTGTTTCTGTGGATGCTTCCCTGTGCCGTGGTTTATTGTGATTCGTGTGACTGCATCTTGCTGATTATCTTTTCAATGTTTATGACGGTATTTTCCACCTCCGAAATGTAGCGGGGGCGTAAAGTGTGACCATCTGCCTTTTCCTGCATGTCCGTTCCCAGAATGAGAATGATTCTGAATTCAAGAAATATGTCCCGTTCCCTGATCAAGGTGGCAAGATCTGCTTCCGTCTGTGCAAAAAGTATCATCACATCCCCGTTGCGGAGAGAGAGGGATTGACGGCCGCAGAGTCTTTGTCCCGCAGGCAGGATTGTCATGTCAGAGAGAGTTTCGCAGGCGAGAAGCTTTTCTGCAAAACCCTCGGCATCTTCAGAATTCCGTGTTGCGTAGAAAAAAGTATTCATGGGCTGCCTGCTGCTGAATCATCACGTTATGGATACTGTGTGTAGCAACACCTGTGCCAGAGGATCGGGGGAAAAATCTTTCCGGCCGGTAATGGAAAAACAGCAGGATAGGGTGGGGCGGTATCGGAAAAACCCACAGATCTGTCCACAAAAAGAGATTCTGTCTACTTTTGTAGACAGATCTGTCCACGGTACGACTGAAAACATGAAGGATAAGAAAGAATTTTTTCAGGAGAGGGTTTACTGGGAGCGGGGGCTGAGGAGCAGGGTGTTTCCATCGGGTGCCATGGGATTCGGCTAGGTCTGTGATCTTCCTGAGAAACCATGCTTATCAAGAAGTTGGTAAATTCTTGCTCTGGATATTCCCGAGAGCCTGCAGGCCTCTTTTATGCTGTTGTCACTGTGGAGCAGGAGGTTCTTCAGGTAGTCTTTTTCCATCTGATACTTGTATTCTTTCCAGAGGGGAAGCTGCTTGGCGGGAGTTTCAGTGTTGCTCTGCTGCACGTTAGCCCGGGCGAAACGGATCCGGAATTCCTGGGGCAGGTGGATACTGTAAAGGGTTGGAGCCTCACTGTTTTCAGCGAAGATATGTTCAACGGTCTGATAGAGTTCCCGTATGTTTCCAGGCCAGTCATAGCTCATAAGGGCCTCGATAAGATCCGGGGCAATACCTTTGGTTTCCTGATTGTAGCGGCGGCAGAGTCGATCAAGGAAGCAGATGACCAGATCGCGGATATCCTCGCGTCTCTCGCGCAGGGGAGGAAGGGTGATGGTCAGGGCCTGTATTCTGAAGAGGAGGTCGGAGCGGAATTCGCCGGCAGTGACCATCTCATTGAGATTTCTGTTGGTGGCGGCCACAAGCCTGAAGTCTGAATGGAGTTCTCTGCCTGCACCCACCGGACGAAATTTTCTTTCCTGAAGCACCCGCAGGAAGTTTTTCTGGATGGCGGGGGGGAGCTCTCCCACCTCATCGAGAAAAAGAGTCCCTTTGTCGGCTTGCTGGATCAGTCCCTTACGGGCCTTGTCGGCTCCGGTGAATGCCCCCTTGACGTGGCCGAAAAGCGTGCTTTCGATGAGGGTGTCGGGAAGAGATGCACAGTCCACCACCACAAAAGGCTGGTCAGCCCTGTTGCTGTTTTCGTGCAGTGCATGGGCAAAGAGTTCTTTGCCGGTACCCGTTTCTCCACTGATGAGGACGTTGATATCACTGGCTGTGGCCGTGGCGAGATGATCGAGACAGCGACTGAGTTTAGCTGAATTGCCGATTATTGCGCCCCTTTTCAATGCCACAGGAACGACCTTGAGTTTCTGTTTCTCCCGACGAAACTGAAGGGCGCGGGCCAGGTGCAGCGGGAGGTCCCGAATGACATGGGGCTTTTCAATATAACTCCAGGCACCGCCGATGATGGCCTTTTCCGCCCCGTCTGCCGCACCATGACCGGTGATGATGATAACTTCCGGGTATGATGGGGTTGTGGTGAATTGCGGAAGAAACTCCAGGCCGTTGCCATCAGGCATCTGCACATCAAGGAGAATCACGTCCCAGCCACCCTGTTTTGCCAGTTCAAGTCCCTGCTCCAGGGTATTGGCCGAGGCGGTTGTATAGTTCTTTCGTTCCAGTTGCGCTATGAGCATGGAACAGAGGGTCAGATCATCATCGATAATGAGGACTCTGGCTATGGCTGACCGGGAGTTGCGGGCTTTCTTTGTTTTGTCTGTTTTCTCTGTCATGGTGTTGTCTGCCTCCTGTCAAGGAGCCTTCGCAGTGTCTCTGCCAGTGTTTCCGGTTTTATGGGTTTTTCCAGGAGTGCCTGAAAACCATATTTCTCCGCATTCTGCTGATTGACGAGTTCTGAGTGGCCGGTGCAGAGAATTGCCGGTATGTCCGGCCGAATGTGAAGGAATGAGGCTGCAAGTTTTCTCCCGTCCATCTCCGGCATGTTCATATCGGTGAGCAGGAGATCGTACTCGTGCGGGTTTTTCCGGAATGCCGCCAGTGCATCCGGTGAGCTGGAAAACCCTGTAACCTGGTAGCCCATCTTTGAGAGCAGTCTCTGACGGAGTGTGAGGATGTTGGGATCATCGTCCACCACCATGATGTGTTCCGTACCGCCATGGATTTTCAATTCCTTTGTGGAGAGATTCCGTACATCTGCATCCACCACGGGAAAGAAGAGTGTGAAGGTCGTGCCTTTTTCCAGTTCACTGGCCACATGTATGGTTCCACCGTGGCTGTTGACGATGCCATGGACCACAGCGAGGCCCAGTCCGGTCCCTTCACTGACCCCTTTTGTGGTGAAAAACGGATCAAAAATCCGGGGAAGATCTTTTTTACTGATGCCACTGCCGGTATCGCTGATGGTCAGACGAATATATTTTCCCGGCGCCATGTCGGCAGCTCTTCGCTGCTGGTCTTTCTTGAGTTCTACTGTCGATAAATCAATACTGAGGATTCCGCCGTCTGGAATCATGCTCTGACGGGCGTTGGTGCAGAGGTTCATGATCACCTGGTGAATCTGGGTTGGATTTGCCATGATCGCCGGGGTGTTGTCTTCCATGGTTTTGTGCAGGATGACGCCAGGTGGAAGTGAGACCCGGATCATCTTCACGGCCTCTTTGATCAGGTGCTGAATCTGTATCGGAACGAGTCCCTGTTGCTGGTGCCGGCTGAAGAGGAGGATCTGCTTGATGAGATCAGCCGCCCGGTCACCCGACTGGATCACCTTGCTCAGATCCTGGTGGGGCTGGCTGTCTGGAGGAAGCTCGTCCATGGCCATCCTGGTATATCCGAGAATGGCGCCGAGAATGTTGTTGAAGTCATGGGCAATGCCACCGGCCAGTGTTCCCATTGCCTCCATTTTGACAGCCTGCCGCAACTGCTGTTCCAGTTCCAGTTCCCGTGATATGTCATGCTTTACCGCCACAAAATTGACAATCTTTCCGTTGTCGTCCTTGACCGGTGTGATGGAGGCCTCTTCAGTAAATATTTTCCCGTTCTTGTTCTTGTTGACAAACCTGCCCCGCCAGACATTCCCACTGTTGATAATACCCCAGAGTCCCCTGTAGAAGGATTTCGGGTGGGTTCCACTCTGTAAAACTGCAGGGGAATGTCCGATCACCTCTTCTCGGGAGTATCCCGTGAGTTTTGCAAATGCGGGATTGACATACTGTATGATCCCGTCCTTATCTGTTATGACAACGACATCAACTGACTGGTCAATGGCCGTTGCCAGTCTTTTGTTGGCTTTCTCAGCCCGAACTTTTGCTGTTATATCCTGGACTGTACCCAGTGAATAGACGGGCCTGCTGTCTGTGTCGTATGTTGTGATGCTGTGGCTGTGTACGTATTTGACAGTACCGTCTTTGGTGATGATGCGGTGGACAAGGCTGAATCGTTTCTGAGCGGCCACCGCTTCCCTGTAGCTGCGCTTGACAAGTTCCCGGTCATCCGGATGGATATGGGAGATGCTGTTTTTCGTATCCGGAATGAATTCATTTCTGTTCAGACCGAAAATACGATACACTTCGTCGGACCAGGAGATGCTGTTCTGGCTGAAATCATGCTCAAAATGACCGATTTTTGCCAGTTTTTCGGCCTCTTTCAGGGTGGCTTCACTTTTTCTCAACTCGGTGATGGCCCTGGTGTGAAGTCTTTTGTTATGCTGCACCTGGATTCTGGCCTTTAAGACCGGTGCAATATATGCACAGATGTTTTCCAGCAGCTGTCTGTCACTCCTGGTATAGCCGTTCTCGCGGTTCCCGAGAAGTATGACACCGATAATGGAGTCCTGACATTTTATCGGTACAGCCAGGCTGTTTCTGAGTTCAGACTGCTCAACAGGAGGGTGTGTGGCCCTGTTTTGAACCCGGGGTTTCCCGCTTCTGAGCACATTGCCCAGGATGGTGTCAACGGCGTCGGTACTGGCGGTGAACTCCTGCAGTGTGTATCTGTCGCAGCTCAGCTGGCTGTCGTTGAGGCTTGTGGCAACGAACTGCCGGGTGTGATCAACATACCCCATGAGGCCGAAACTGCTTTGCAGATTCCTGATGATCAGGGTGAGAACATCCTGATACACGGAGTCATCCTCGGTCATCAGAAAGAGTGTTATAATTTTATTCTGGAGGGTGAGCTCATATTGTGATTGTTTCAGATCTTCCTCAAGGCGTTTTTTCTCAGTGATGTCATCGTAGATGGTAACAACATTTAATGAGTCAAGCCGAAAGATGTAATTGGTTCGGTAGAGTTCCAGTTTTCCTTCGCGGTACTTGACAACGGGGCACTGCTCTGGAATCCCTGTCCTGAAAACCCTGTGTATGGAGTTACTTAGCTCCGGGTCAATGTCGTTGGAGGAGAGGAGATATGAGAGTTTCTTTCCGCCATAGTCATGGAGACTGCTCTTCTGTATCTCCAGGCCTCTGGTGTTGATATCCAGGACAATAAAATCTTCACCATTGTTGACGGGTTTGTAGACCATACTGCCCTCTGACATATTATCAAAGAGAGAGCGGTATTGGATCTCGCTCTGGTCTGCAAGGGTTTTATGGAATTGCTGCCGGCAAATAAAATGATGGATAAGGATGAACAGGAGACAGCAGCTCAGGAGAAGAAATATCGTGTCCTGAATATAATGGAGTGGTTCAATGGCGGCAGCAATATAACGGTTGCTGTTGAACAGATAGAGCAGGCTCAGTCCCGCTGCAGCCATGAAGAAGTAGAGTAGAACGATCTTCCCCGCCACCTTTGCAGCAATGGTATTCCGGCATTCCAGGGACATCGCTAATGTCTGTAAGAAGGAAATTCAGCTGGTGTTTTTTGAGAAAATATATTTTTCATAAAGCAAGTTTATGTCCTTGCCCTGCCAAAAGTCAAGGGTCAAAAAGTCAACCAGCATCAGGATTTGCAGGAGGAAAAGTGATTGTTGAGCCTTCTTCGCCTGTGTCTGTAATTGTCACTGTTCGACGTTTTTGTCGACAAAACCCGGATTGTCGAATAAGGCTTGAAAGAGAAATTTGCGGGGCAGGCTAAATGACTGCTTTGTTATTGTTTCCTGAATATATCTTTATGTGGCACAGTTCTGGCAACATGGTTTGAATACTGTCTTTTAACCGTTTTTGTTATTACTTTTCAGGAGTCTTCAATGAATGTACGAAAAATCACTTCCATGACCATGTTTGTGTCCTTTCTGTTCCTGGTCCTCACCTCAATCATTCTCTATATTGTCCCTTACGGGCGTGTTGCGTACTGGGCAGACTGGCGTCTGTGGGGACTCAGCAAGGGGGAGTGGGGTGATCTCCATATCAACCTCGGCTTTCTCTTTCTCTTTGCCGGCCTTTTACACATGTATTACAACTGGGCCCCCATCAAGGCGTATATGAAAAATCGGGCCAGGGAGCTGAAGGTGTTTACCCCATCTTTCAATGTTGCCCTGCTTTTGACCCTGGCGGTTGCAGTGGGGACGTATTTTGAGATTCCTCCGATGAGTACGGTGATTCAGTTTGGAGATTCCTTTAAAGAGAGGGCCTCGGAAAAATATGGCGAGCCCCCTTACGGCCATGCCGAGCTGTCGTCCCTGAAGCTGTTTGCCAGGAAACAGGGACTGGATCTCTCCCGTGCCGTGCAGCTTCTGGATGCGGCCGGTATTCAATTTACAGACAGCAAGGAGACCCTTGCAGCGATTGCTGCCGCCAACAGGATGAGTCCGCAGCATATCTACAGCATCATCAAACCGGCCATGATTAAACAGGATGGTGCAAAAGCGGTCCATTTCCCGGATTCTCCCATGGCCGGCTTCGGCAACAAGACTCTGGCTGCCCTCTGTAGTGAGTACAACCTGATGTTTCCGGTTATCCGCAGGAAGCTTGCCAAAAGAGGTGTGACTGCTGAGGCGGCCATGACCATTAAAGAAATAGCTGCTGCAAATGACAGAGAACCCATGAGTATCTTTGAAGATCTTCATGAAATTATAAATGAAAAAACTGATATCTGAAAGAGTGACCTGGTTTCAGGTCATGCTGCCGCTGCTCCTGCTGTTTTATGGAGCAGCAGGACAGGCATGTGCCCAGGATTTTTTTGTGGGCAAGGTTCTGCGCGTGGATCGTGAACGATCCGAACTCGCTCTGGCACCCCAGTACGGGGCAGGCCTGTCCGGGAACGGGACCATTCTGGTGCGTGTTGCCAGGGTGAATAATCTTCCTGCTGAAAACAACAGGGTGGTTTTTCCTGGATGTGTCAAAGAAGGTGAGATTATAAGAGTATGGGGAAAGAGAGAGCAGCAGGCTGAGGATGTCTTTCTGGCAACAGATATCAGAGGATGCAGGGGAGGGGGCTGTTTTGATGCCACGGGAGTCAGGTCCAGGCTCTTAATAAAACGCAGGGGCTTTCAGGGCATTTTTCAGGATTTTGATTCCGTGGGAGATGGTGAACATGACACTGACAGCCGTGGCCGGGGAAATGCCGATCATGGTGGATCCGGCGCTGGCAATGGCGGTGGGAATGGTGGTGGCGGTAACGGCGGCGGTGGCGGCGGTGGAGGTGGTGGAAGATGAAACTCTACCCCAGCTGGAGGACGAATCTGTCTGTCTTTGCACTCATTATTGTCATTGTCGGCGGCTATTTTTTCAGGCAGACCCAGCGTGCTGCCAGTGAGTTGCAGAAACATGCCCAGGAGCATTCTGAAATACTGGCAGCCGTTGTTGAGCTGACGATTAAGAATGCACTGCTCGCCCAGAGCGTACTTGAAGAGACCGTTGCTGCCTCCCTTGAAAACAGTGGACGCTTTATTCACTATCTGGACCGCATCGAACCATTTTCCAGTGCTGAGCTGACGGCTTTCGCAGCGGAGTCGGGGCTTGCCGGAGTAAAAATCATCCAGGAGTCAAGCGGTATTGCCGTGAGCGGACCATCCGGCTGGCTGGCTGGAAAATCCTGCAGTGAGAATCCGGGTCTTGAAAGACTTGAGGAGAAACAGCTCTACCTGTTCACATCGTTCTCCTCGTCTGGGCGTGGAGAGAACGGGCCAAGGGGCTGTGTGATGGTTGGGCTTTCGGCCCATGCCATTGATGCCACCCTTGAGCGAATATCCGTGCAGCGGCTGCTCAATATTTTTGAAGGGCTTTACGATATTGCCTATGTGCGTTTTGCCGCGGATCCGGAAATACCCGAGAGGGGTGCAGATATCCTTGAGACGGTTGTGGACATTGATGGAAAGCCCCTCATTGTTGCCTTGAAGACCGATCGTTTCGGCAAGCGTCGTAAACAGATGCAGCATGAGTTTGTGGTTTTTATCGGTTTTCTTGTTCTTTTCGGGGCATTTTCATCGTGGTGGCTCTACAGGGTTCAGCATCAACGGCTGCAGCAGACCCGTGATTTTGAGCGAAAGATGGCCCGGCAGCGTGAAGATGCGGCCCTTGGCAGGGCCGCTGCAACAATAACCCATGAGCTGAAAAACCCCCTGAATGCCATTGGCATGGGATTGCAGCGTCTTCAGATTGAGGCGGAGGGGCTTGAGGGAGACCATGAGCAGCTTATTGTGAGTATGCGCAGTGCCGT
>JAMOMO010000048.1 GCA_027067035.1 Desulfobulbaceae bacterium | reverse complement strand
TATTTTCGGACTTTTCAGCCGACACCAGGCTACGACGGCACCTCAATTCCTCTCGGCACGTTTTTTGCATCATCAGAGACACAATCAAATGAAACATACTATTTTATTAGCATATAAGGATTTACAATGACCTCAATTCCACTTGAACCCCATCAGCACACACTCAATAAACCAGTCAGTTGCTATGGAGTGGGACTGCATTCCGGTGATCCGGTAAACCTCACCATCAGACCAGCCCCGGAAAATTCGGGCATTCATTTTTTCCGCACAGACCTTGATGACAAGAATGGTATTCCAGCTCACATGGATAAGGTTGTTGACACCAGGCTGGCAACCACCATTGCCCACAGGGAAATGTATGTTTCCACCACAGAGCATCTCATGGCGGCCCTACAGGGATTTGGCGTTGATAATGCCAACATTGAGATTGACAGCGCCGAGGTTCCCATCATGGACGGAAGCGCCGGTCCCTTTATGCTCCTTCTGAAAAAAGCCGGGCTCAGAAAACAGGGGGCAATGCGCAAAGTGCTCCGTATCACCAAAGAGATCACCTTTAAAGACGGTGACGCTGAGATAACAATACTGCCATACAAAGGCTTCAAGATCAGCGGAGAAATCCACTTTGAAGATTCCTTCATTAAAACACAGACCTACTCCCTGGACTTAAGTGCCGATAAGTTTGCAAAAGAAATCTCACGGGCCAGAACATTCGGCTATGTGGAGCAGGTGGAGGAACTCTGGGCCAACGGCCTGGCACAGGGTGGAAATCTTGATAACGTAATTGCCATCCACTGGGACAGAAACTCTATCCTCAACGAAGGCGGACTGCGGTTTTCAGATGAATTTATCCGCCACAAAGTACTTGACCTCATTGGCGACATGGCCCTTCTGGGCTGTCCAATCCTCGGTCACATCAAAGCATCACGCTGCGGACACACCCAGCACCTCAAATTCATGCAGATGCTGGCCCGGGCCACCGACTGCTGGGAAATTGTGGAGCTTGAGGCCAGAGGCGGCTACTCCGTCTTTCATCAGGTTGCCTCAACCACCAAGGCAATGGGCGAGCAGATCATCCCCTTCTTTGTCCCTCAGCCTGCAGGACAGACCCGCAGGATTGCCGGTGCCACCTGCTGACAGCTGAAAAAGCATCTGCCGCAAGACACATCGTGTAACATCATCACTTCATGCCGGTATCCGCCCGCCGGGTACCGGCATGATCTTACTCTCCTATTATTTTAACGAGCACCCTCTTTCGTCTTCGCCCGTCAAACTCACCGTAAAAAATCTGCTCCCAGGTTCCAAAGTCCAGCTGGTTATCGGTAACCGCCACCACGACCTCACGCCCCATCACCTGTCGTTTCATATGTGCATCCGCATTATCCTCATACCCATTATGCCTGTATTGCTCAACCGGAGCATGGGGGGCAAGCTTTTCCAGCCACACCTCATAATCATGATGTAAACCGGACTCGTCATCATTAATAAATACAGATGCAGTAATATGCATGGCATTGCAGAGCAGCAGACCGTTTTGTATGCCACTCTCCCTGAGACAATCCTCTACCTGAGGGGTGATATTGATAAACTCCCTCCGTGTTTTCACCTCGAACCACAGCTCTTTCCGGTAATGTTTCATTCGGCTCCTCTCTGTTAAAAAATAGTTCTGCCGCACAAGGCGGCCTGCTTTGTTATTTCTTTTTTGCGTCTTCTTTTACACCCCGCCTTGAATAGTAACTCACGACTATGATATGCTTTTTTTATCTCTAAGCATGACTTACCGTCAACACCCAATCCACAAGGAGAATTATATGTCTGCCATATTCAAGGCCCTACTGCCTTTGACCATACTTGCCGTATTGCTCCCCGGGAGTGTCTTTGCATCTGCCGGTGCAACAGACGAGTATATCCTTCTCACAAAACACTGGGTCGGCTACACATCCCTGCTCATCTTTGGAATAGCGTATATACTGGTTATGGCCGAAGAGGTGACCCAGTTACGAAAATCCAAACCGGTACTGCTGGCCGCAGGAATTATCTGGATACTCATTGCCACAATCTATGCCCAACACGACATGCCCCATGCTGTTGCAACGGCCATTCGTCATAATATCCTTGAGTATGCAGAACTGTTCTTCTTTCTTCTTGTTGCGATGACCTATATCAATGCCATGGAGGAACGCCTGGTTTTCCAGACCCTGCGCACAAAACTCGTCAGTGCCGGCCTCAGCTTCCGTCAGTTGTTCTGGATCACAGGAGCACTTGCATTTATCATCTCACCGGTTGCCGACAACCTGACAACCGCATTGCTCATGTGTGCGGTTGTCATGGCCCTTGGGAAGGATAATAAAAAGTTTGTCCTGCTTGCCTGCATCAATATTGTGGTCGGTGCCAACGCAGGAGGTGCATTCAGTCCCTTTGGCGATATCACAACCCTTATGGTCTGGCAGAAGGGTATCGTCAGTTTCGGGGAATTTTTCGCTCTTTTCCTTCCTTCACTGGTCAACTGGCTGGTACCTGCTGTAATCATGAGTTTTGCCATCAAAAAGAGTCAGCCGGAAGGTGATGGAGAGATGGTGAGCATGAAACGCGGCGGAGTCGTGGTGATGCTCCTCTTTCTCATGACCATTATCACCGCGGTCAGTTTTCACAACTTCCTCCATCTTCCCCCAATGGCAGGAATGATGATGGGCCTTTCCTACCTGAAACTCTATGGCTTCTATCTTAAAAAAACCCATGACAGGTATGCCAAAGGCATTGCCTATGACAAGGAAAAAGCAAAGCAGACCCTTGGTGATACCGTTGCTTTTGACATCTTCAGAAACGTAGCCCGTGCCGAATGGGACACCCTGTTTTTCTTTTACGGGGTAATACTCTGTGTGGGGGGACTTGGATTCATCGGATATCTCGGTATGGTCTCCCATCTGATGTATGGGAGCTGGGGAGCGACCTATGCCAATATCACAGTCGGGGTGTTATCCGCTATTGTTGACAATATTCCTGTCATGTTTGCAGTTCTCACCATGCTTCCGGACATGTCTCAGGGACAGTGGCTCCTGGTGACTCTCACAGCCGGTGTCGGCGGCAGCCTGCTCTCCATAGGCTCTGCCGCAGGAGTTGCCCTCATGGGACAGGCTCGCGGGATGTACACCTTTGGCGGTCACCTCAGGTGGACGCCGGTGATCGCACTGGGCTATGCGGCATCCATTGCCACCCACTTTATTATCAATGCCGCAAAATTCTAGCGACACAGACAGCAGGCCCGCTCAAACAAAAAGACCTGACAGGACATCTTCCTCCAGGTCTTTTTGCAGATGGTTCCGGGATGCTTATCGTATTTCAACCCCGGCCTGCTCAAGTGCGCTCTTGACTTCAGCAATGGGCACTTCCTTCCGGTGAAAAATACCCGCGGCAAGGGCTGCCTCAGCGTCTGTTTCCTGAAACACTTCAACAAAGTGCGCGGCAGAACCTGCCCCTGACGAGGCAATCACAGGTATGGTCACGGCAGCTTTCACCTGCCTGATCAGTTCAAAGTCAAAACCGCTGTTGGTCCCGTCCTTGTCGATGCAGTTTAAAAGGATTTCCCCGGCACCCAGCGCCTCACAAGCCGCTGCAAGCTGTACGGCATCAAGGTCGCGTCCCTCCCTGCCACCTTTCACCGTACACTGATACCAGCAGTACTCCTCACCTTCAGGACCCGGAAACGCCGTCTTTACACAGTTGTGCCGGGTATCTGCAGGGTCTTTCACATACACCCGTCTGGGATCAACGGAGATGACCACCGCCTGCGCGCCATACACCATGGATATCTGTTCAATGGAGCTGCTGCCGCTCTTTTTTCCTGTCTTCAGATATTCTTCGACAGTATAACAGGCGTCGGAACCAATGGAGATCTTATCTGCACCTGAACGGAAATACTCAGAGGCCACATCCAGTGAACTATATTCCCTGCCGTTACTGTCAGTGAATTCACGTATGCCGCCACCAATGGTCAGCGGAACAAAGACCTGTTCAGAAGTCTTTTGCAGCACCTCGAGCATGGGCTGATCCTCCATGGGAAAATCCCTG
>JAMOMO010000047.1 GCA_027067035.1 Desulfobulbaceae bacterium | reverse complement strand
TTTCGAGTCACCTTTTCCGGGCCATGGCCAGTCGCCTCCATAAATCCAATCAGATCATTGTTAAACTTGCCGGTGGTCCGGCGCGTAAGCCTGCAAGGAAATAAGGCCTGTGTTTTTTTTTAGAAGGAGCTGTTCTGCTCCTTTCCTGTCACCGGAGCCGACCATTCTCAGGGGGGCCGGTGTCACTGTTTCATGAAAAGATACTCTGTCCGCTCAGTTCAAAATAGTGTTTAATCACCAGAAGTGCGATGAGGGTCTCCCGCCTTGTATCCTGAAACTGTCTAGTGTACTCGTTAGCCTTTGTAATTATTGAAAGCGCCGCCTCCTCATGGCGGATGTAGTACTCCATTTTTTCCTCTATATCTGAGTAGTCATCTTTGAGAAGGACGTAGTGGATGTCAGGCTGCAGCATCCCTTCCATGTACCAGGTTTCATTACGGGGCTTTTTCATGAAGCAGAGGGAGTTTGAGGACATGATCCATTTCAGGTTGGTTGCCACATCATTGCCTTCTATGGAGAGAATAAATTTAAAGCGCAGCTGCTCTGCTATGGACATAAAGCCCTTCTGGCGTGCCGGGTCTCCACCGGGTTCCGGAGGGTTGGATTGACCGAGATCAAAGAGGGGGTTGTTGAAATGTTTTTTTATGAATTCTATCCGATGGGGTTTGCCGGCCTTGCCGCGCCACACCAGTTTGTTGTTCTTTTCTGCAAAGGATAACGGGTCCTTCACAAAATTGAAGTGACGGATCTTATTAAGTTTCAGAAGGATAGCGTTTTCGTTGTCAGCGGATATCGGGCGGTTTTTAACAAATGTGGGACGGGAAGGGACGGCCATGACATCTCCAAATTCCCTGTGAAACATCAGCTCCGGGTTGAAATAACGGAGGCATTCCTGGAGATCGAAGTAATAAGAGGACTGCCTGCGGGCGGAAAGATCCGCAAATCTGAGCGCATCGGAGCCAAGGGAGAAAGGGGACTGCTTTTTATTGTAGTAGGCAACTCTTCTGCGGATATACTCTTCGTCATACTGAGGAAGGGAATTGAGCAGTGGGCGGAGTTTGCGGCGATACAAAAATCCTGGTGTCAGCATGTCAATCATACCGTTAAGATAAAAGAGTATCTTGGACTTTTTGTATTTCCTGGCGGAGAGTTTTCTGCTGATTGTTTCTGTTACCTGCATGGCAGTGGATGCTCTTGTGGTATTGGTTGGCAGCGTGCGTCTGTTATTTCTTCCCGAAAGCAGCCATACAAAGAAATTGACTATCAATAGAGAATCTTGTATTGCTTACAGGCGATTTCAACTCCTGATTTAGAATTATAAATCGTGGAATTGTCAATAGAAGTTTTTATCTATAGAGCTTGCAGGGAAAGTTTTGTCCACCTTGAACTGACTCCGGAAAGACAATGGCTGATATTTTACTGAACAATCAGAGAATCTTGATCATCAAACAGAGTTCGTTGGGGGATATTATTCATACTCTGCCTCTGGTGCATGCATTGAAACGCTGTTTCCCGAATCTTTCCATTGACTGGGTTGTCCGTAAGGGACTTGACTCAATGGTTCGATGTGACTCCACTGTGAATAATGTCTTTGCCGTGGATATCCCCTCCACCAGTGAGCCGGGTGCGCCGCAAGGCGCCTATTATCGTGCGGCAAAGGGTATGTTGAGGACCCTTTTGGATCTGCGAAAGACTTTTTCAGAACAGCCATACGATCTGGTTCTTGACCTCCATGCCTCTTTTCGAAGCGGCCTGTTCATGCTCTGTAATCCCGGTGGAATCCGAATTGGTTTTTCCGATGCAAAGGAGCTGAACACCTTGTTTCAGCATAAAAAAGTCGCAGTCCCCAGGACAAAAATACATGCTCAGGATAAGAATCTTCTTTTTGCGCCTTTTCTGGGATGCAGTGTTGAGGCGGAGGATTTTTATATGGAGACAGGGGATGATGATAAGAGGATAAGCAGAGAATTTCTTGCTGGCGAAGAAAAACGTCTCGTCTATTTCAACCCTGTGGGGCGCTGGGAGAGCAAGTCCTGGCCGCTTGAATACTGGGCTGGGCTGGCTGACAGACTGCAGCAGGAAAACGATGTCAGGGTTGTACTGGCCGGTTCCGGGGATGACATTCCGGTGTTGCAGGGGATAGCGCAGAAGATGCAGACAGAGCCTCTGGTGTCGGGGGGACGCCTCTCCTTACCGCAGTCTGCCGCCCTGATCCAGTTTTCCTCGCTGTATATCGGAGTTGATTCCGGCCCCATGCACATGGCCTCCCTTGCCGGTATTCCGGTTGTGGCACTCTTTGGTCCCACTGATCCGGTTTTGGTCGGGCCATACAACGAATCCGGCAGGGTAGTACGCAATGAGACACTGGATTGTCTTGTCTGCCGCAAAAGAAGCTGCAGGGAACTCAGCTGTATGAAAACAATTTTGGTGGATGATGTGTATGAAAATGCCCTGCAGTTCCTGTAGATGCCGGCGTGATGCGGCCGCAGCTCTTAAGGCCTTGAAACAAAACCATGTGGATCAGTTATTGTGAAGATTGCTCTTATTGTTACAACCTATAATAATGTTGATGTGTTGCGTCTGTCATTGAAAACAGCGCTTCACCAGAGTGTGGCGCCGACCGAGATCATTGTTGCCGATGATGGCTCAACACCTGATACGGCTGAACTTGTAAAAAAAATAGCAGAAAAAACAGATACACCACTCTATCACTGCTGGCAGGAGGACATAGGCTTTCGCCCCGCCAGGTGCAGGAACATGGCAATATCCAGAAGTTCAGCAGATTACTGTATCCTTATTGATGGTGATATTATCCTTGATGTGCATTTTATAGAGGATCATCTGCGACATGCCAGGGAGGGGTTCTTTGTACAGGGCTCCAGAGTTATCCTCAGTGAGGAAAAAACAAATACGATCCTGGCTTCAGGTGATCCCCGGGTGGGTCTCTTTGATTATAATATCGGTAACCGGAAAAACTGTATCCGTTCCTCGATTCTGTCACAGTTGTTTTCCACCAAAAACAAAAAACTCGGCGGTATCAAGACCTGCAACTTTGCCTTCTGGAAACGGGATGCGGTGATGGTGAATGGCTTTAATGAGGATTTCGTGGGCTGGGGACACGAAGATACAGAGTTTGCAGCGCGGCTGCTGACCATTGGCATTCAGCGTCAGAATGTGAAATTTAATGCCCTGGCCTATCACCTGTATCACCCGACCCACTCAAGGGACTCACTGGCACGAAATGATGCTCTGCTTCTGGAAACAAAGAGACATAAAAAGAAGTGGTGTGAGAATGGACTGGATAAGCATATCGGCAACTGCAGTCAGTGCACCTGATATGGTACGGGATTAGTCCACCAGCTTCCGGTAGTCCGGGCCGCTTATTGTGATATTTCTCTTTTTGCAGTAGGAGTCCAGTTATGTCAGCACCTGCTGCCGGAGTGTTCCTGTGGTGTTATAGCAGAGGTCCTTTCTGAACCCTCTGATATCGCGGTCTTTGGCAGAGCTTGATTTGTACCAGCTTCGAGGCCGGACATCATCGAAATCCAGAAGATAGATTTGACCGTTGCCGAACAGGAAATTGGCAAGTCGGATATCACCGTGAATAAGCTTCAGGCTTGTCAGCGTATCAATTGTGTTGAGGATCTCCTGCATTGCCGAGGCAATTACCTTTGGGGATGCGGCATTCTGCCTGAAATACTCCTCCCCCTGTACTCCCTCCACATACTCATAAAAGAAGTAGGAAATCCCCTTGAGGGGACCGTAGCATTTTTCAAGACAGGCAACCGGTCTGGGAACCAGTATGTTGTTGTTCCTGAGAATTCTTGAGTAATTCCAGCTATTTCTTGGCTTTGTTTTCCGGAAGAGACGTTTTACCTGCTGCCAGCGTGATTTGAAATTATGGCGCTTGATAACGATCTTTCCGGTATTGATATGGATCACCCCGATGGTGGATTTGAAGTTGTCCTGTAGAAGTTCATTGCTCCCGGCCTCAAGTCTTGAATCGGGATCATCAAAGATCTGCTGCAACTCTTCACAGTAAAACTCCGGAAAATACTCCAGACGGCGTCGGGCACTGTTGCGA
>JAMOMO010000046.1 GCA_027067035.1 Desulfobulbaceae bacterium | reverse complement strand
TTGGAAAGGCATTTTTCAAAGTCTTCCCCAAAGCCAAACGCCACACCCTGAACATTCCTGCTGCTTCCCTGGAGAGAAAACCGCAAATGATTTTTATCCTTCCCTATCTGCGATAATTGCAGAAATTTTGACGACGTATCACGAAAAATCAACTGTGGGTTCCCTTGTCCGAAGGGCTCCATCATGTGGATTTGTCGTAGAAGCTGTCCGGAAAACAGCGCCCCTGCCTCAATATCTGCATCGCAAACAGGAACCTCATCCATCTCCGCAGTTCCTTGCTTCTTCACTGCATCATTGAACAGCACCTTGAAATCACTAAGGTTTTCAGGGAGCATGCTCATTCCGCCAGCCATCTTATGGCCGCCAAAGCCCAGGAGAAGTTCATGGCAGTCAGCAAGTGCTCCATATAAATCAACCCCCTGCACGGATCGGGCAGACCCCTTGAATTCCCCATCTTCTGTTTCACAAAGGACCACAGCAGGTTTTCGGAACTTTTCGACAAGCTTCGATGCAACTATGCCGGCAACCCCAACATGATACGCTCCTGCCACAACAGTGGTGACGGACAGCTTGTTTTCACCGGCTAGCATGAGTTCATCTAAAGCATGAGCAAAGTCACGCATGGTTATGTCTTTACGTATTTCGTTGTTTGCCACCAGCTGCGCCGCCAGAAGCGCTGCCTCGCTTTTCGAGGACGCCAGAAAGAGCCGTACAGCCTTTTGGGCATCACCGAGACGGCCTGCTGCGTTGATTTTTGGTGCCAACTGGAATGAAATATCTTCTGATCTCAAAAAGCCCGGGTCGATATTGGTTTTTCGACACAGGGCGGTAAGACCGCAGTTTCCTCCGCCTGCAATCACCTCAAGCCCCGCCTTGACCAGTACCCTGTTTACTTCACCAAGCACGACCATGTCGGCCACAGTACCGATGGCGACCAGGTCGAGCAATGTCTTGAGATTCGGGGGTGCGCTCTCTGTAAACCAACCGGCCTGCATCAGGCGGCTCCTGACTGCCATTGCAAGGTAAAATGCAATTCCCACCCCTGCCATATTCTTATCCGGAAAGCCGCAATCTTTCTGGTTTGGGTTAATTACAGCATGTGCCGCCACTCGTTTGGCGCCGGACAGGTGATGATCTGTCACAATGACTGTGTAACCAAGCTCCCGGGCGTAATTCACGGCCCTGTGAGCACTTATTCCATTATCAACGGTTATCAGGATGCATTTTTCCGGTATCCGGTTCTCGGTAATTTTTTTCAGACCCTTTTCCTGAAGACCATAACCCTCTGTGAGCCTGTTCGGAATATGGTAGGCAGCCTCTTTCCCAAGAAGGGCAAAAAATTTGACAAGCAAGGCGGTGGCCGTTGTCCCGTCAACATCATAGTCACCCCAAATGAGGAAATCCCTGTCCTGCATCAATGCATCACAGATCAGCCCTGCTGCCGGATCCATATCTTTCAGCAAAAAGGGGTCTGGGAGGTCGCTGAGTTTTGGATTGAGAAACTCAACAATGGATTGATGATCGCATATTCCACGAGAAAGGAGAATATCCTCAAGTAAAGGATGAAGTTTCGAGCCGTCCCGAAGCCTTATGTCAGACACTTCCTTCCCCGTTCTGTTTTCCTGCAAGAAAATCACGGACCCGAGGCAGCACGGCCTCGGGTCTGTCGCTTTCCACCCATTCGATCCCCGGGATAGCCTTGAACCAGGTGTACTGCCTTTTGGCATACCGCCTGGTATCGCGAATGAGTTTTTCTGTCATTTCATCCAGGCCCCATTCGGAGCCAATGTACTTCAGCATGTGACTGTATCCGATTGACCGCATTGATTGCAGATCAGGGCCATAGCCCATTTTCAACAAAGCTCTAACCTCAGTCTCAAGCCCCTCATCAAGCATGACTTTTGTTCTTTTTTCTATTCGGGAGTAGAGCTTTTCCCGCTCAGTGGTCAGCCCCACCACCTTGACCCTGGTAAATCTCTTTCCGGTGCGCCCGCGATCCTCCTCAAGAAACCTGGACCACGGCTTTCCCGTTCCACGAAAAATCTCCAGGGCCCTCAC
The DNA here is from genome assembly GCA_027067035.1 of Desulfobulbaceae bacterium. GTDB lineage: Bacteria > Desulfobacterota > Desulfobulbia > Desulfobulbales > Desulfocapsaceae > Desulfocapsa. The sequence continues at coordinate 2,026 of JAMOMO010000046.1, read as the reverse complement.
CAGTCTCTGCGTATCATTAACATGAACCCTTGATGCGCTGATATGGTCACATAGAGACAATTCTTCATGCATCACATGACGTTCGCCCGCGTCTATTCGCGAAAGAAGTTCAGCGCGTATTTCCGGAAAAGCGGGTATTTGTTCAGACAGTCCATCCAGCAGCGCTTTGAGATACAGCCCTGTCCCACCGGTGAGAAGCACTTTATTTCCTGCCGCCTTAATTGAAGAGATGGCATCAATGGCTGATCTTTCAAAGCGCACGGCATCAAAGCCATCGTCAGGATTCACAATGCTGATTAAATGATGCCTGACACCTTCCATCTCCTCTTTTTTGATTTTTGCAGTTCCTATGTCCATGTAACGGTATACCTGCATGGAATCCACACTGATAATTTCAAATCCGAATTCCCTGGCAAGAGCGATGGACAGAGCCGTCTTGCCAATTGCAGTTGGACCAATCAACACAAGCATCGGATCGTCACAGGGAAAAAAAGAATTACTGCTCATGGGATTTAATCAAAGCTGAAAGAGTGAGAAAGCTGTTTAAGCCTGACGGGGCCTATTCCGTCCACAAGAAGCAGATCCCGGTCGGAGCGGAACGCCCCGATTTTCTTCCGGGTGGCAAGAATTTTATCTGCTAATCCGGGCCCGATTCCTTTTACTGTCATCAGTAGTTGTCTGTCACAATAATTGATCGGCACCGGGGTAAAGAAAAAGGGACCAAAACGATGGCCCGGCCGCTGGGTGTGATCTTCAGCTTGCCCTAAAGACAGAACACCTGAGGTGTGTGATCTGTTTTCTGATCGACTTTCTGAAATAACAAGATGTCTGTTCCCTGAGCTGCCACGAGATTCAAAAGAAGGAAAAAAAGATGAACACAGCTGCCAGAACAAAAAGAGGCAGCAGCAGAACAGGACAAGACTGTCCCTTGCCACCGCCGCCTCAGATCTCTGCTGTGCCCTACTCTCTTTTTGCGTGACGCTGCTCATCTCGCATCAGCTTAAAAGTAATTGAATCCACCAGTGCCTGCCAGGAGGCCTCAATGATATTCACGGAAACGCCAACTGTCCCCCATTGCTCATTATGATCCCTTGACTCAATGAGCACACGAACCTTGGCACCTGTTCCCTGCTGCCCGGACAGAACCCGTACCTTGTAATCCACAAGTTCAATCTCTTCCAGGGCGGGATAAAAACGGCTGAGTGCCTTGCGCATTGCACGATCAAGTGCATTCACAGGTCCATCCCCCATGGCTGCGGTGTGAACCTCCTGGCCCCCCACTTCCAGCCTGATGGTGGCCTCGGTCTCCGGAGGCTGATCCATGCTCCTCTTGGAGTTTATGGCCCGGAAGCCTTTCAGGCTAAAGTAATTGGCCTGCGCTCCGATGGCACGCCGCATGAGCAATTCAAAAGATGCCTCTGCCCCCTCATACTGAAAGCCCTGGTTTTCCAGCTCTTTCAACTCGGAAACAATGGATGCTGCTATGGGGCTGTCCGGGTCAAGATCGATTCCGAATTTTTTGGCCTTATGCAGAACATTTGATTTTCCTGCCTGGTCCGAAATGAGAATCCGTCTGATATTCCCGACCTTTTCAGGTTCGATATGTTCATATGTCAAAGGATTACGTTTCACTGCAGAAACGTGAATTCCCCCCTTGTGTGCAAAAGCGGAACGCCCCACATATGGCTGGTATTTATTATGCGGCAGATTGGCCAGCTCGTCCACCAGCATGGCGGTATCATATAATTTATCAATATTCCTCACTGACTCGCACTGATACCCCATCTTGATACCAAGGGCCGGGATAATGGAGGTCAGATTTCCGTTTCCACACCGTTCCCCATAGCCATTCATGGTCCCCTGCACCTGGGTTACCCCAAGACTCAAGGCAAGAAGAGAGTTCGCAACTGCCGTCTCGGAATCATTATGGGCATGAATCCCCAGATCCACCTTTGCTCCGCGCTCATCAAGGAACTCCTGCACCCTTTCGACAATGGGCTGCACCTCATGGGGAAGCATACCACCG
>JAMOMO010000045.1 GCA_027067035.1 Desulfobulbaceae bacterium | reverse complement strand
TATTGGAGACGTGGGCTGGTCTTATTCGCAGGAGGTATCTCGGCAGCAGCTGGTTAAGGAGTATCCTTATGTGGAAACAGTTACAGTTGCTAATGTCAGCGGAGAGGATGCTGAAAAGGTGATGCGGAAGCTGATTGACCAGGGAGTCAGTGCTGTTTTTGCAACCAGTTATGATCATGGTGCCGGAGTAGAAACCCTTGCCGAAGAGTTTCCCGGGATACATTTTTTCTACTGCTCGGGTGAGAGTTCTCAGCCGAATGTAACCACCTATTTCGGCAGGATGTATGAGGGGATGTACCTTGTGGGAGCCATCGCAGCGGCAACTTCCAGGGCAGGTATCATAGGGTATATCGGCCCGAAGGTGATTCCTGAAACACGACGGATTTTTAATTCGTTCGTGCTTGGAGCAAGGAGTATTAATCCGCAGGTAGTTATAAAAACGGTGTGGACCGGAAAATGGTATGCTCCAAAAGAGTCTACTGCCCTGGCGGAAATACTCATTGAAGATGGTGTTGACATGCTTTTTAACGGCGATGATTCCGCAGCTGCTTTTCGCGTTGTCATGGAAAAGAACATCTCTGCAGTGGGCTATTATACCGATGTCTCAAGGTTCGCTCCAATGAGTATCCTCGCATCATCCGCCTGGGACTGGACGGTTTTCTATGATGAAATAATACCAAAACTGCGAAAGGGAACCTGGAGCAAGGCTGACTTGTGGTGGGGAGTGAACAAGGGTGCCCTTGTTCTGAATATTTCGGAAAAATCAGTTCCTGCAGCCGTGGTCAGGCGGATACGAAAGCTGGAAGCCGGATTGAGGTCCGGTGAAATTGTCATTTTTAAGGGTCCGCTGGTGGACTCTTCTGGGATTTTGAAGATAGCAGAAGGTGCGCAGGCCAGTGACCATGACCTGCTCTCCATGGATTGGGTGCTGCTCAAGGCTGAACCCTATTCTCCTGTACAGCCCTGAAGTTCCAGGTAGTTTCCCGTTGGAACCACCTGGAACTCCTGTATCGGATGATTAGTTGCTGCGGGCACCCTGTCCCATTCCCTGGCCACGCCCCATTCCACGACTGGCCTGCATTGCCTGCAGTTCGGCAGCGGAAATCTGTCCGTTGTTGTCCGTGTCAGTATCGGCAAATGAAGGCGCATTGCTCATACCCCTTCCCAGTCTGCCGCTGGCCTTTGCAGCTTCCATACGCTGCTCGCGAACGGTGTTGAACTCCTGTTGTGAAATCCCGCCGCTGTTGTCCATATCGTAGCTTGAAAATGAGACCGGTCCTCTGGCTGTGATGTCTCCTGCCTGTGCTGCTGCTGCACATAAACTGAGGAGCCCCGTGATCATTGCTGTTTTGAAAAATGTTGTCATTTTCATACTGTTCCTCCTGAAGATAAAGTGTGTGAACGTGTACTTACTGTTGTTACGTTCTTCAAAGCAGTAAGTGTGCCAGAAGGGGAAAAATGTGGTAGTTGCGTGATAACAAGATGTTAGGGTGGCTGTGACTCAGAGCTCTTTTCCGGAAACGGGGGTATCTCGACGGTTTTGTCGAGATGAGACGGTCATTGTCGAGTTTTGTTCCCCTTTTTCACCCAAGCATATCATCCACCGGTGTATGCTCCATTTCAAAGGCTTCGGCAACGCTCCTGTAGGTTATTTTTCCGTCAATGATGTTAAGCCCTTCCTTCATAGCCGGGTTCTCCATGGCACTTTTCTTCCAGCCTTTGTTTGCAAGAGATACAGCATAGGGGAGAGTGGCATTGGTGAGGGCCATGGTGGAGGTAAGGGGAACGGCACCCGGCATATTTGCAACGCAGTAGTGGATAATGCCGTCGACTTCATAAATGGGATCATTGTGAGTGGTGGCTCTGGATGTTTCGAAACAGCCGCCCTGATCAATTGCCACATCCACTATGACTGTCCCGGGTTTCATGGTGCCAAGCATTTCCCTGGTAATGAGCTTGGGGGCTTTTGCTCCATGGAGCAGGACAGCCCCGATGACTGCATCTGCATGGGCAACAAGTTCACGAACCTTGGAAGGGGACGACATCAGGGGGACGCAATTTTTGGGCATCACCTCTGAAAGATACCGGAGGCGGGAAAGATTGGTGTCAAGGAGGTACACCTTTGCTCCAAGTCCACAGGCCATCTGGGCGGCATGGGTTCCCACAACACCGCCGCCGATAACCACAACAGTACCGGGATCAACCCCGGGAACACCACCAAGAAGAAGTCCCCGTCCGCCCTGGGCACGTTCGAGGTATTTGGCGGCCTGCTGTACGGCCATCCTTCCGGCCACTTCACTCATGGGGGTAAGGAGAGGAAGGCTGCCGTCACTGTCTGTGATTGTTTCATATGCCACACATATCGCTTTTCTGGCAATCATTGCCCTGGTCAGTTCTTCTGAGGCGGCGAAATGAAAGTAGGTAAAGACGATCTGGCCTTCTTTGATCAGCTCATATTCCAGGGGCTGTGGTTCCTTGACATGCATGACCATGTCAGACCACTCATAAACCTCTGCGGCGGTATCGGCAATCCGGGCGCCAGCGGCAAGGTACTCTTCATTGGAGAATTTGCTGCCGAGCCCGGCATCCTTTTCCACAAGGATCTGATGTCCATTGTGTACCATGACTTCAACTCCTGCGGGAGTCATGCAGACTCTGCTCTCTTCAACTTTGATCTCTTTTAATATTCCTACTTTCATGATGTACCCCTTGTCTGTTCAGTGTTAATCGGAGGTCCATTCATATTGAACCTGAAAAAATTATATCATTTTTTGCTTGAAATTAGATTGCAAAAAAGGTCTTAGTTTCACAGAAAATGGTGGATAATTCTAATTTATGGTGAAAAACATGCAGAAAGCATCAAAAGTTCGTATTGATGAGCTTGATCAAGCTATCCTGGCAGCATTACAGGTTGATGCCAGGCTCTCCAATGTGGAGTTGTCACGCAAGGTGGGGCTTTCCGAGTCGGCCTGTCTCAGACGGGTGAAGGCCCTTGAGGAGAGCGGGATTGTGGAGAAATCGGTCCTTTTGCTCAATCAGGGCCTGCTCGGTTATTCAGGAACAGTTTTTGTCCGGGTAACCCTGACTGAACAGCGCCAGGAAACACTGCAGCGTTTTGAACAGGCGATTATCGCCATTGAGCAGGTGATGGAATGTTATCTGATGTCGGGAGATGCGGATTATATGCTCCGGGTTATTTTTAAAGACAATGAAGATTATAAAAAAATTCATCTGAAACTGACCAGCCTTCCCGGTGTCCAGCGGGTCCACTCTTCATTTACCCTGAATACCATTATTCACAAGACTGAGATTCCGGTCCCAGTGATATGAACGGATGAATCTGTGTGCCTGTGTCGAAATGCTGCAGGTGATTGATGTGACAGTATGCAAAACAGCAGAGAAGAAACGTGAAAAAAGATGCTGCCTGCACAAAGGGGACCGCTTCTTTTCGGGCTGGATCAAAAGTTGTGACGTATGAGGCGTTGCTTCATATCCTTGAAATCAAGTCCAAAACGGGCCTGGAGTTCTTCCGTGATTTTGTGGTCACCGGCAAAGGTATCCGGACCTGTCTCATGTTTGAACGAATACCCGATCACGTTGCCGCGATTCGGTACGGGGCAGGTGAAGTTACCGGCAAAGCATTCGGCCAGTTCACGGGTCACGCGGGTCAGCTCCGAGGTGGATCCGCTCCAGAGGTTGGAGCAGAGGATGCCGTCTTCAGTGAGGTGCTTTCGGCATGTCGTAAAAAAGTCCCGGTTGTAAATAACATCGGCGATCCCAAGTTCGTCAAAGGCGTCGAGCAGGATTATATCATAGGGTTCCCCATCGACCCGGTTCTCCAGGAACGCAACACCATCCCGACAGTATACGCTGACATTGTCTGTCTCCGGTAGCTTGAAATAACCACGAGCCAGGTCGATTATCTCCTGGGAATGATCCACTGCGTCTATTCGGCAATCTGGAAACATCGTGCTGAGATATCGCAGCAGTGAACCGGCACCGAGACCGATGAGCAGGATCTGTTTCGGGTCGGGGAGGAACATGAGAGACAGCATCATGTAGCGTGTATAGGGCAGAAGCAGAATA
>JAMOMO010000044.1 GCA_027067035.1 Desulfobulbaceae bacterium | reverse complement strand
TCAGGGGGAACTTCCCCTGCTCGGGCTGCTGGGCAGCGAGGGTAAAGCGGTTCACCAGGTTCCCGATTATTCCGACCTCCCCATGGACGACTACCTGGCACCCGGTCGCATACTGCCCTACAGTGCCTCCACCGGCTGTTACTGGAACCGCTGCTCGTTCTGCCCGGAAAAAGCCGAAGGCAGCCCCTACAGCAGGCTCTCGTCAGAACAGGTCATCACAGATCTCAAAAAACTGACGGCAGCGGAAAAACCGAAGCTTATTCACTTTCTTGACAACGGCGTGGCTCCCTCGCTTATGAAAAAGCTGATACAACAGCCACCGGGCGCTGACTGGTACGGCTTTGCCAGGGTTACTGAAGAGCTGAGAAGTGTCGAGTTCTGCAGAGAGCTGCGCAGTTCCGGATGTGTTCTCCTGAAACTGGGTATTGAATCAGGTTCCCAGATGGTCCTTGACGCCATGGACAAGGGCATCAATCTGGAGCTGGTTGAAGAGGCCCTGGCTGCCCTTCATGAAGCCGGTATCGCCACATACGTCTACCTGCTCTTTGGCACCCCTGCGGAAACCATCATCGAGGCAAGGCAGACCCTTGACTTCACACGCCGTAACGGCTATGCAATCACCTGTCTCAATCTGGCGGTCTTCAACCTGCCACGAAACAGTGCAGAGACGGAGTCCCTGCAGCTTCGTGATTTTTCCACGGGAGACCTGGGACTCTACTCCGATTTTCAGCATCCGAAGGGCTGGAACAGAAAGGCGGTAAGGGATTTTCTTGCAGCAGAGTTCAAGGCGGACCCGCTTATCCGGGAGATACTGCAGCGGGATCCGCCCCTTTTCACATCCAACCATGCGGCACTTATCCACAAACACAATAAACGATAGAGAATTTCAGGAAATGACAAAAAAACGAGTGGTGATTATCGGCGGCGGTGCTGCGGGACTTATGGCCGCAGGACAGGCTGCCACAGCAGGAGCCGAAGTAACGCTTCTTGAAAAGATGAAGCGACCGGGCCGAAAGATCTGTATCAGCGGCAAGGGACGCTGCAATATCACAAACAGTGCCCCGGTTGCGGAGTTCATTGAACACTTCGGGAAAAACGGCCGCTTCCTGCGCCAGGCATTCTCCCGTTTCTTCTCCGAAGAACTCCTCGATTTTTTCCGGGAAAACGGTCTTGAAATACAGCTTGAACGCGGGGGAAGATATTTCCCTAAAAGCGGCAAGGCTCCGGATATCCTGAAAACTTTTCTGAGATGGCTCTCCGAACTGGATGTCACCATCCGTGACAACTGCGCAGTAACTGCTGTCCGTGTACAGGACGGCATCGTCACGGGAGTTGTCACAAAACAGGCCACAATCCCCTGTGACGCTGTTGTACTGGCCACAGGCGGGGCATCCTACCCCGCCACCGGCTCCACCGGAGATGGCTACCGGCTGGCAGAATCCCTGGGCCACACTATTGTGCCCATCCGCCCGGCCCTTGTTCCCCTGGAAATCCGGGGGGGAATCCGCCAGGAACTTGCGGGACTTGAACTTCGTAACATTGCCGTGCAGCTCTTTATTGACGGAAAAAAGAGACGACAGCTCTTCGGGGAGCTGCATTTTTTAAAATATGGTGTTGGCGGTCCCACCATCCTGACCCTCAGCGGCGATGTGGTGGATGCACTCCAGGAAGAAAGAAAGGTAAGTCTTCACGTGGACTTAAAAGCCGCCCTCAGTGAACAGAAACTGGATGCACGCCTTATCCGTGATTTTGAAAAACGCTACAAAGAAGAATTTTCAGATGTTCTACGCGGCCTGCTGCCCGCCGCACTGATACCGCTCTGCCTTGAAGAGACCACTATTCCGGCTGACAAAAAGGCTGGGGAAATCTCCAGGAAAGAGCGAAAAAAACTCCTTCACTGGCTCAAAGGTCTGCAGCTTGATGTGAGCAGACACCGCCCCCTGAAGGAAGCCATTGTCACCGCAGGCGGCGTGAGTCTTCAAGAGATCGATCCGAGAACACTGGAATCAGAAATTGTCTCCGGCCTCTACATGGCAGGAGAAGTCCTTGACCTGAACGGTGACACCGGCGGCTACAACCTGCAGGCTGCGTTTTCCACTGGCTGGCTGGCCGGACAGGCCGCAGGATCCGGATGAAACTGCGTTTTTCACGGGCCCGGAAAAAACCGCCCTTCACTAGACAGGGGAATAATCCTCAAAGCCATCCACAACCACTGTGTATTCCGGATCTTCAGCAATATCGACACGAATCAGCTTGTCAGCCTTCTCTATTAATTTCCGGCAATCCGGGCTGAGGTGATAGAGGCAAATCCTCTTCCCTGCCTGCTCATATTTTTTGGCCAGCTGGTTAATGGCTTCAATTCCGGAGTGATCGGCAACCCGTGACTCCTTAAAATCAACAATCACCTCGTCTGGGTCATTCTCCACATCAAACTTGCTGTTGAAAAGCTGCACTGAACCAAAGAAAAGGGGGCCGAATATCTCGTAATGCTTCACCCCTTTTTCATCAATGTGTTTCCTCGCCCTGATGCGCAGGGCGTTCTCCCAGGCAAAGACCAGTGCCGACACAATTACTCCGGCAATAACGGCCACCGCCAGATCAAACATAACCGTTAATACCGTCACCAGAAGAATAACCAGAGCATCTGCCAGGGGGATCTGGTCTATCACACTGAAGGTACTCCAGGCAAAGGTCCCCACCACCACCATAAACATCAAACCCACAAGTGCGGCAATGGGGATCATCTCAATGTATGCCGCCCCGAACAGAATAAAGATGAGCAGCGATAAGGCAGCGACAATCCCCGACAATCGGCCGCGCCCGCCTGATTTAATATTAATGATACTCTGACCGATCATGGCACAGCCCCCCATGCCACCCATAAAGCCGTTGACAATATTGGCCGTTCCCTGGGCTATACTTTCCTTGTTTGCATTGCCATGGGTATTGGTCAGACTGTCAATAAGGTTTAAGGTCATAAGAGATTCAATCAGCCCGATTGCTGCAATAATGGCCGCATACGGTGCAATAAATGAGAGGGTCTCAAAATTGAAAGGAATAACGGGAACATTAAAAACCGGGAGCCCGGCCTGAATGCCGGTCCCGCCGTTGGCCTGCACAAATGACAGTACCGTTGCGGTATCAAGCCCCGTACATATAACCAGCAGGGATACTGATACAATGGCAACAAGAGCAGCCGGGACCTTTTTAGTGACCTTAGGGAAGATGTAAAGGATAGCCATAGTCAGGGCCACCAGACCGAGCATTGTATATAAGCGGGAGCCCTGCATCCACTGGCCATCGACCTTGAACATTCCCAGTTGCGCTGTGAAAATCACGATTGCCAGACCATTCACAAAACCCATCATGACCGGATGCGGTATGAGTCGTACAAATTTTCCAAAGCGGAAGACACCAGCCAGTATCTGAATCAGTCCAGCCAGCAGAAGAGTCGCAAAAAGATACTGCAGTCCCGCCCCTTCGCCTCCCATCTCCGAGCCGGTTTTTACAAGGGAAACCATGACAATGGCAGTGGCACCCGTGGCACCGGATATCATCCCCGGCCGGCCGCCAAGTACCGAGGTGACCAATCCCATCATAAAAGCGCCATACAAGCCCACTATCGGCGAGACACCTGCAATAAAGGCAAAGGCAACCGCTTCCGGAACAAGGGCAAGAGCGACGGTGAGGCCTGACAGGATATCATCTTTGACGGAACCCGATTTCCGTTCTATCAGCTTAAATCTTTTCATATTTCAAAAACACTTCTCTATGCTCTTACCATTCGCAATGACCCACTGGCCGGTACTGAGGTGGCTGAACATTCTGAATGTACATACACAGAAAAACGGTTGAGAGCCGACAAGCATTCAGCTGCCCTGCTCCCGGCACACATTTTTCCACAGGATGGTTTTCCCGGCACCATTGGAACACTGGTAGCCCCAGCACTTGCCTGAGGTAAATTACGGAATTTACGTCTTGGAAGATGCCCCTCTAGCCATGAGAAAGGGGCTGAGTTGGTGGGTTGAACCTGTTAATCGGGTTCAAAAAAGAAAACAATGAGTCAAAAACAAAAAAACCACAAAGAACCTCTG
>JAMOMO010000043.1 GCA_027067035.1 Desulfobulbaceae bacterium | reverse complement strand
TGATTGCAGCATTGCCCTTGTTCCCCATGTGGTGACACCTGAAGGACATCACGAATCTGACGTTGATGCCTGCCGCGATGTGGTGGCGCAATTCAGTGATGAGGAGATGAGAAAGCGGCTCACCGTTGTTCCTGCTTACGTAAACCCCTGTGAAGTGAAATGGGTGATCAGCCGTTTTGACTGGTTTTGCGGTACACGAATGCACGCAACCATTGCAGCTCTCTCATCAGCTGTCCCGGTATCCGCCATTTCCTATAGTCCGAAAACGCTGGGAGTATTTGAGACCTGCGGCCAGGGGGAACATGTTGCCGATCCGCAGCAACTCGATGAGAGGGACCTGGTGGAGCATCTCTGGACCTCCTGGAGGAATCGTCATACAGCACAGGCGGAGTATGATACCTTCCTCCCTTCGATAAAACTTCTTCTCACAAAACAGGCAGAGACCTATCTGAATGTCTGATATCCCGTAAAGCAGGGGGCTGGTGACAGAAAATTCACCTCTCACAATGAAATCATCACAGGCCGCTAAACAGTCTTCTCTGAAAATAAGTGCCATAAGCAGCTGGCTGCCACTGCTCAGCAACTTTCTGGTCGGAATATTTCTTACCCCTGTTTTAATTGACAAGCTGGGAAAAGCCCCCTATGGCATATGGGTCCTTGCCGGTTCGCTGGTCGGATATTACGGGATGCTACGGCTGGGCGTCGGGGCTGCCATCATGCGTTACCTGCCTTACCATGACAGCAAAGGAAATACCAGAAAGGCCAATGAGATAGTCAATTCGGCCCTGGCATTTTATGCCCTGGTCGCAATGACCATTCTTCTCATATCAAATACCATGGATGATTCCCTTGCGGCTTTTTATCAGGGGGGGAATGACATGGCTCAACTGATACGGGTGATGGGACTGGCCGCTGCCATTGAGTGTTCATTTCTGGTTTTTGATGCAGTTGTCCGTGCAAGGGGATACTGGGTCTGGGCAAATGGAATTGTAACTGTTGCCGCGCTGTTACGGGCGTGTGGACTGCTATACTGTGTTTTCAGCGGTTACGGACTGGTTTCGATGGGATGGGTAATGGTCGGGGTGAACATGAACTCTCTTCTGCTCTTTACCCTGCTGGTCCACAGGTTTTTCCCTGATATACAGTTACGACCGGGCTCTGTTTCAGCGCACCAGTTTCGTTCGCTGCTGACCTACGGTTTTTCGAGCCTTCTTATTGCGCTGTCACTCACACTGACCCTTCAGGGACACAATTTTATCATCGGTAAAGTGCTGTCACTTCAGGATGTCACAATTTATGCGGTCATTGTTATACTGATTCGAAATGCCAGGGAGGCGGTTGTGGCTCCCAACCGGGTGATCTTTCCACGCTTTGCATTTCTGGATGGCCAGAATGACCGGTCTGAAATAAGGGCCCTGTTTTTTAAAGCATCCATTGTCAACGCTCTGTGCGGGGCCTGGGTATATCTGTGTCTGATCATGTTAGGGCCCTCCTTTGTAACGCTCTGGCTCGGTCAGGGGTTTGAGCAGGCCTATCCCGCTCTGGTTATTCTGGGATTCGGGTTCCTGTTTGATTCGATTCTTGCAGTGATCCCGTCATTTATGGGAGGAGTGGGACAGCAGAAAACAATGGCCAGGTATGCGGTTCTGGAGGCTGTCACAGGACTTGCTGTCAGCTATCTGCTGACCCTGTTTTATGGTATTACAGGTACGGCCCTGGGATTGCTGCTGACCCTGGTTCTGGTCCGTGGAGTATTGTGTCTCATGCACATATGCAGACTGCTGGGTATTTCCTATCTGATGTTTTGCAGAAAAAGATTACTTTTTCCGGTTTCTGTCCTCACTTTGTTCTCCTGTGCAGGTTACCTGGGAAATATCGAACGGTATATAGTATCATGGTTTGATCTGGTGGCTGCCTTTCTTCTGCTGACATTGTTCTATGTATCTCTGGTGATTATGTTTGCCGGTCCTGGAAGGGCTTCTTTCCTGTCATCCTGTGCTCTTCTTTTCAGGCAGCCACGACTCTATTTGAGAGATCTGATTAATAATGGCTGATGTGGTGTGAATACCGGCAGCAACATGAATGGTCTGGTGCAGGAAAATGAACATTGAACTGGTTCTGGTAAGTTACAATAGATTGCCATATATTAAACATGTTGTTGAATCACTGTTTGCTGATCAGACAGAGGAATTCACTGTGGTCTTCTGGGATAATGGTTCAACGGACGGGACACGTGAGTTTCTGGCTGCCCAGACGGATCCCCGCATATCAGAGATGGTGTTTTCCACGGAAAATGTCTGGGTGCATGGTGCTGCAAACAGGGTTTTTGAAGCATCAAAAGCTGAGCTGCTGGGAATCCTCAATGACGATATAATTCTTTCTCCGGGCTGGACCAGAACATTGGCTCAGGCCCATGCGGATATACCCCGGCTCGGTTTTGTGGGCTGCTGGCATCTGGGAGAAGAATTTTTTGATTATAATCGTGCCAGAAAAAAAATTCAGACCTTTGGGGCGCATAAGATACTGCGGCATCCCTGGACCGGGGGTGCCTCAGGACTTGTGAAGCGGAGTGCCTGGATGGAGGTTGGGCCTTTTGAGTCTAAGCAGACAACCGACCTCTGGATACGTATGGCCGGAAAGGGCTATGTGAACGGTTTTTATTTTCCGTTGATTTTTGTGGAACATATGGATTATGCCTGGTCGGATTTTTATATGTCCAGGGACGATATCAGCAGTGGTCTCTCACGCAGTGTAACAGCTGTTGCCCAGGGAGTTACAACCATTGCTGACGCCAGGGCATGGCATCAGAAGGTTGTTGACAACCTGCTCGATGGTCCCTGGGATGTGAAAAGTTATATCGGGTGGCGGGGAGCGTTGAACCGCCTGAAAGAAAAGCTGTGCCGGTTGAAAGGGAAAATATGAGATGATTTCAGCTGAACTCTGTTATGCGTAAAATCAGGAAGCTGTCAGACGTTCCTTCCGGGCACCTCTGCTGTGGCTGCGGGATATGTGCCTATCTGTATCCTGAAAAGATTCGAATGGTGGATGTGCCGTCTGCGGGCAGACGTCCTGTTTTCACGGAAAAGGACGGGGAACAGGAAGTTTTTGCAGATGCCCTGGAGCTCTGTCCGGGGATCAGCCTGTCTCATTCTGCCGAGACCCTGAGTCAGAAAGGGGTGATCAGCTCCCTGCTGAAATCATGGGGGCCTGTCCTTGAGCTGTGGGAGGGCTATGCCGTTGATCCTGAGATCCGCTACAGAGGTTCCAGTGGCGGGGTGATGAGTGCACTGGCCTTATATTGCCTTGAGCGGGAACCGGTTCATGGGATTCTTCATGTCTCTGCCGATGAGACAAAGCCATTTCTCAACAGAAACATACTGAGTAAGACAAGGGAATCCATTGTTGCGGCTGCCGGATCAAGGTACTCCCCTGCAAGTCCCTGTGAGAACATGGACTTGATGGACAACAGCGGCGGGCCGTGTGTGTTCATGGGAAAGCCCTGTGACGTTGCAGCGGTGAGAAAACTGGAAGAGAAACGTCCACACCGGTCCGGGCGGACAGCTCTCAGTATCGGATGTTTTTGCGCCGGGACACCATCAACCGGCGGGACATTGGAGATGCTGGACAGGATGGGGGTTGATGATCCTGATACGGTAACACTTCTTCGATATCGTGGTTATGGCTGGCCCGGAAAAACCAGAGCAGAATCGGCGTGCAGCGGTGCTGCGGGAAAAAGTGTCTCAGAGCTGGATTACTCGGTCTCCTGGGGTGATATTCTGCAGAAACACAGACAGTGGCGGTGTTATATCTGCCCGGATCACACTGCTGAATTTGCTGATATTTCCGTGGGTGATCCGTGGTATCGTGAAACAGAAAAGGAGAGTTCCGGTCGCTCGCTGATTCTGGTCAGGACCAGGAGGGGGCAGAATGCGTTACGGAAGGCCGTTTCCCGTGGATACCTGTTTGCTGAAAAGGTTCAGCCCGGAGTTCTGCCGGCCTCGCAGTTCAATCTGGAGAAAGCCAGGGCCAGAATCTGGGGGCAGATGGCTGCGCTCAGGCTGCTTCACGTGCCCTGTCCGGACTACAGAGGGTTTCATCTGTTCTATTCCTGGTGGCACACCCTTGG
>JAMOMO010000042.1 GCA_027067035.1 Desulfobulbaceae bacterium | reverse complement strand
CCTTGGCGAACGTATCCCCACCCGGGGGCTTATCGGCTGCGGCCTTATGCTTGCCGGAATGCTGCTCTCCCAGCTCATGAGCTCACGGGAAGCCAGGTCACTCTAGGAGTATTTCATGCAACCAGCTACAAAAGCGGTGGAAATAACAGAGCAGAGAGCGTTCTGCTGCGACTGCCGGTGCCAGCACTCAATACCACGACTGCCGGCAGCTGACGCTGCAAGGGAGCTCATGAAAAGTATGGACCTTGAGCTTGCAACCGACTCTCTGTACGGTGAGGCGCGGGGAAAGATGTTCGGAGTTCTGGTCTGCAGATCAGAGACCGGAGAAACAGTGATTCTCAGGGCCTTTTCAGGCCAGTACAATGGTGAATGGCAAGTCAGAGGATGGGTCCCGCCACTCTTTGATGTGGAGGCATTTCATCGGCTGAACACTCCGGTGGAACGGGAGATAAAGGCGCTTGGGAGACGTGCCGATGGTTTCACCCGTGGCAGTGAGCAGCACAAAACCCTTCTTGCACAGCGTAAAAGGATGTCACAGCAACTGATGCGAGACATCCATGCACTCTACAGCCTGCACAACTTTCGTGGAGAGGAACGCAGTCTGGGGCACTTTTTCCCCTCTGATCGCGGCATTCCAACGGGAGCCGGAGACTGCTGCGCCCCGAAACTTCTCAACCACGCCGCCATTAAAAAACTCACCCCCCTGGGCCTCATCGAATTCTTCCACGGAAAAACCAACCGATCCGCAACACGGCATGAGGGAGAGTTTTACCCTGCCTGTGAAGAAAAATGTGCTCCCCTCCTCGGGTTTCTGCTTTGCGGGATAAATGAGCTGGAGACTCCATGCAGGAGCTGATAACAGTACACAGCGATCCGGACTTTCTGCTGTTTGTAAAACCCGGCGGCCTGCTTGCCGTACCCGGACGGGGGCCGGAGAAACAGGACTGCCTGGTGAACCGTGTCAAGGCCATTTTTCCAGACTGCATTGAACAGCCGGCGGTACACCGCCTCGATATGGCCACATCGGGCCTTATGCTCCTGGCCAGAAACAGCGTGGCCCACCGCAGACTGTCCCGACAGTTTGAGACACGACAGGTCCACAAAGAATACCTGGCACTGCTTGACGGAAAAGTCAGTGAAAAACAGGGACGAATCGAACTTGCCTTCAGACTGGATCCGGACAACAGACCCCATCAGATTTACGATCCGCTTCAGGGAAAAACAGGAATCAGCCACTGGAAAAACCTTGGCTGTATTGACGGGAGATCACTCATTCTCTTTCGACCCGTGACCGGCAGAACCCACCAGCTCAGACTCCACGCCTCACATCCGAAAGGCCTGGGAATCCCCATTGCAGGAGACTATCTCTATGGAAATGCAAAAGACGGTGATCCCATGTTTCTTCACGCCAGCCGGCTCTCCTTTTTCCACCCGAAAGATGGCAGGAGACTTGAATTCAGCTCACTCCCGCCATGGCTTCCAGAAGTGGAAGCAGAAGAGCCGAAGGCGCTCTGAAACCGCGGACAACGGGGGCAGAATCATCCCCCGTTGATCGCAATCTGCCGGGCCTTTGATCCCGGAAGAGCTTTTCGCGGAATGGTAACAGAGAGGACACCTTTCTTAAAAGCGGCTGTAATCCCCTCACTGTCAGCATCTTCAGGAAGCGAAAGAACCCGCTGAAAGGAACCGTAACTGCGCTCCATTCTGTAGTAACTCTTCTCCTTTTCCTCTTTTTCCTGTTTCTTCTCACCCCGGATGGTCATGGTATTTCCACTGATCTCCACCTGAACATCCTCTTCCTTTACTCCGGGGACCTCAACACTTATAACATACTCCTTGTCCGTGGCTCCAATATCCACCTGTGGTTTCAACAGCCCTGTACCGGTAAGCGGACTGAAGAAATCAGAGTCAAAGGGGGAGAGCCCCGATCCTTTGAGAAAACTGTCAAGAAAGCGATCCATCTCACGTCGAAACTGAACAACCGGTGAAGCCATACTGGTATCACGGGAGACAAGGGAACCGGAATCCCGCTGAACCGGTATGTTTCCACCACTCTCTTCATTCTCTTTTTTCAGCCAGTTCCAGGGTACTAGTTTTTTGATATCCATAACCTACCTCCTGTTTCCTTTTTTTGACTTCACAGCAGGAAAACCCGCAGTATCCGGTTCAGTGTCACAGGACAACACGCCGGGCAACGGCACAATGGGCACACTCCGTTGATCAGCGGCGGGTTTTCACCCTCCTTTTATCTCGATCTGACGCGGTTTTGCCGCCTCAGATTTTGGCAGATGCAGATGAAGGACGCCATTGTGCATCTCGGCATTCACCTTATCCACATCAATGGTCTGAGGAACTGAGAAACTGCGCTGATACTCCACATCCGCAAGCTCTTCCCACAGGACGGCGCCTTCACCACTTATGTGGCGGACCCCGGCAAGGGAAAGCTTACCGTTATCAATGTTTACTGTGATATCCTCCTTCTCCACACCCGGCATATCCACGTGGAGCAGAATCTCATCCTCATTTTCATATATGTCAACAACAGGTGCCACTGCTGGAATTTCACGACTTCTCTCAGGCACATTGCTTTCCGTTTTCACAAGATCTGTTCTCTCACCCATAACAACCTCCTGATATATAAACGTTATTAATCGTTATCATCTTCTTAGTTAATTGTGATCTGCTTTGGCTGCGCGGCCTCTGACTTGGGCAGAATAATGCTGAGCAGACCATTGGCCAACTGAGCCTCCACCTTGCTGGAATCCACGTCTGTCGGCAGTGTAAAGCTTCTGGTGAAAGAGCTCAAACCACGCTCAACACGGTGCGGCGTATAGCCTTCGGGCTTATCAGATTCCTGCTTGCCGCTCACCTCCAGATAGTTTCCCTGAATCTTAATGGAAAGATTCTCCTTGTCGATTCCCGGAAGCTCCATCTTCATCTCCAGATGCCCTCCTGCATCATACAGGTTGGCAGCCGGGCCGCTGTACGGTCCCGCCCCCGGAACAGCCGTCCGGAACCGACCAAAATCAGAGGACATCCTGTTCATTCTGGACTGAAGTAAATCCATTGCATTAAACATCCTGTCAACATCACTTATACGCATCAGCATATCGAACCTCCTTCTCACGAGTATCTGTTCATTGGCAACTTCGAAGGTGAAACAGTTACGCTCACCCTCAACTGAAAAGAAAAATAATTACTGACTTTGCAATGTCAATATTTTGATGTTTATTTTTTTCATTTTTTAGCGTACATTACTTTTATGACATACACAGGCAAAAGTAATGCACAACGGAAAACAGAACACAAAACAACATAAATGACTGATTCAAAACAAATTTACCCAGCAAAGACATTGTCCATATCCGCCCGGGGACTCAAGGGAAAACAGTCTGTCCGGGCAACCTTCAGGCTCTCCGAGGGGACAATTCAGCTCCTTGGAATAGTGGCAGCCCAACTGGGACTGAAGCAGAAATCTCTTTTTGACCAGCTCATCGAAGACAGAGATGTTCTGAGTCAGGTTGCGAAAATGGCAGACAGAAACGGACCGGCAATCAGGAATAGACGCCAGAAAACCTTTGTCCTCAACAAAAAATCCCTGGAGGTCCTGGAAAGTGTAGCCAGAAAGCAAAAGATCCCCAGGGACCTGCTGGTGGAAATCTCCATAGGACGACTGATCCCCATCATGGACGCGGAACAGGAGAAGCATGAAAAGAGGATTCGTATTCATAAGGAGATGAAATCCTGTTATGATCAGTGCCGGAAACTCCAGAAAAAAACCGCCCGGCTCCTTGGTGAGAACGACCGCGCCTACCTTCTCGCTGAAAAAATCACCAGCAGCTGTGCCCGGAGCATCGAAGAACTTGAGACACTGTTGAAAAACGGGCAGGATATGGCAAAGTATGAAACAGCAATTGCAGCCAGCACTCAAAAAGAGGCCGGAGAAAAACGACAATGATACAAGCACGCACCCTCAGCCGCATCATCCTGCTGATACTCATAAGCAGCATCAGCACTCTCTCTTTTGCCGGACAGAACAGTTCCTGCTCCCTCACCTTTCTGGGTACAGCAGATCTGCAGGGAAAGCTGGAGCCTGCTCCCGGCATGCTCAGGCGTGGTGCAGAGGACGTGGCGGTTGTCGGCGGCATCAGCAGACTTGCAACTCTTTTCAGACAGCTCAGGAGTGCTGCTGACGGACAGGTGTTTGTGCTTTCCGCCGGAGACGACCTCATGGGCCGATATTTCCACAGCTTTGACGGCAGGGCCATTTTCGACCTCATGGGTGCCGCAGGATATGAGGTACTGGCCCTTGGCAACCATGAATTTGACAGGGGAAGCGGAAT
>JAMOMO010000041.1 GCA_027067035.1 Desulfobulbaceae bacterium | reverse complement strand
CGGAATTCTCGGAGAGGCCCTGGAAGACACAGACTTCACTCCCCTCTGCACTGACCTCAACGTGGAGCATACCGCCCTTGAAGGCTCCTGCCGACCCTTTTTCATTCACGGGGACGGGCCGGTAAAGATAGGATTTTTTTCCCTGATGACTCCGGAATTCCCCCACGTGACACGGAGCGGCAGCATCAGCCTCACAGGAAGCCCCTCGGCCGTAGCCGGAAAGATGGTCCGGAAACTGAGGGGCCTGGGAGTTGATGTCATAGTGGCACTCACTCACCTTGGTACCGACCTTGACCGAAAGCTTGCAGCTGAAGTTCCCGGCATCGATATACTCTTTGGCGGTCACTCCCATGAGTATCTTCCTGATCTTGAACGTGTTGGAGACACCCTTATCGTCAACGGTGGAGAAAAAGGCACAGCTGTCACCGTCCTCAGCGTCCAGTGTGACACCAACAATAAACTCATTCCCGATACAGCAGAATACCGGCTGATTCCGGTCACGGCCGCCATTCCCGAATCAAAGGACATTGCTGCAAAACTCCGGGGCTACACAGACAAACTCCCCAAAAGCATCATCCTTGGCAGCACGGATCAGCCCTGGAGCCTCGAAAAATCAACACTGCGCAATGGAGAGTCCTCACTGGCTGACATGATCAACGACATCATCCTGGAGAAATTCTCCGTTGACCTGGTTCTCAACAACGGAGGCGCATTCCGCGGAAACAGCACCTACCCGCCTGGAGACATAAGCAATACCAGGCTGCGCGAGATAGATGAATTTGACAATGATATTTTTCTGGTCTCTCTGAAGGGAAAAAGAATCCTGGAAATACTGGAACACTCCGCTGCATCGCTGGGACACGGGGGATTCCTGCAGGTGGCGGGAATACGCCTGACAATCGACCCGACCGCCCGGCCACAGCTGATTGAAGAACAGGGGGAGCAGTGGGTGCTTACCCGGCCGGGGCAGAGGGTCTCTGAAGTCTCAGTTAAAAACAGGGATGGAAAATTCATTCCCCTTGAAGCTGAAAAAACATACCGCATTGCCGGAAATGCCTATCTGGCACAGCAGGGTGGTGATAATTACTACTGGTTTCCGCAGTACGGCACGGACAGGCTGAACACCTACACAAGTATCTACTCTATTCTGGTGGAATATCTTGACCGGACAGGGCAGCTGAATCCGGCTGCCACTGACGGTCGTATCACCATCAAACCCGCTCCCTGAGAAGCCTTACAGAGAGCATACAGCACGCCCCGGTGCGGAAAAGATGTCCATAAAGCAGAATCCGTGATACACGCTCACGGGTTCCGGTAAAAGAATAGATTTGACATCTCCTTCCGAATCAATACACTAAGGGTATGTATCTCTGTTATTATTTCCTTATCACACTTCTCCGTTCCGATACCGTCACCCCTGTCATTGCCGCCCCCACCCCTGTGCGCAGAAAGGGGGGCATCAGGATTCTCGGCATCAGCATCCTGCTCTCAACTGTCCTTTTTCATGCCGGCCCCGCTGTTTCTGAGACACTGCTGAAAACAGCCTTCCAGGAAAGTACACCAAAATTTATCGAGAATCCGGGCCGCGACAGCCATGGCGGCATCTGCTGCGACATCATCATTGAATTAAACAGGCGTCTGAAGAACAAGGCTGTCCGCATCACCTATCCTGAAGGCAATCCGTTTCTCCCCTGGCAGAGGACCCAGGCATATCTGGAGAACGGCAAGCTCGATATTGTGGTGGGTATGGCAAAAAACAGAAGACGGCTCCAGCACTATTTCTTTTCCGAAGAACCCCTCTACACCGTACGCTCGGTGCTGGCACGCCGTGCCGGATATCCGTTCAGGTACCACTCCTTTGCGGACCTGAAGAACAGGCTGGTCATTGCCGTCCAGGGAACCAAGACAGCCAGGATGCTGCTCAGCACCCCTGAGATCAAATACACCCTCGCCCTGTCACCCACCACGGCCGTGCAGATGCTGCTGGCGGGCAGAGGAGATCTTCTCTTCTACCATGACCTCGGCCTTGCCTACATTATCAAAAAGAACGGCTGGAGTGATGAGGTTATTCTCAGCAGAAGCGTGGAGGAGTACGACCACTTCATCGCCTACAGCAGGCGGGTCCCCCGCCCCGTCCGCCACATGCTGGACACGGAAATCAGACTCATGAAACAGGACGGAACCATGGCAACAATCCTCAACCGATACCGCTGACCCGCCCGCCTGTCAGCATCACACCCCGAGAATCAGCCTGGCCGTCATGAAGTAGATCAGCAGCCCTGTTATATCCACCACGGTTGTCAGAGCAGGACTGGCAACCACTGCAGGGTCCAGCTTGAATTTTGCCGCTGCAATGGGAAGTATTGCTCCTGTCAGGGTGGCTGTTACCACCTGCAGTGACAGGGCAACGGCGATGGCAAGACCTATTCTTGACAGTGAGACCCCCAGCGGAATCACGGTATCATGGGACAGATACATCACCTTGCCCCAGGACAAGACCCCGAGAATACACGCCAGAAGCAGGGATATTTTCAGCTCCTTGAATATAACCTTCAGAAAATCTCCGGGCCTGATTTCCCGCAGGGCCAATGCCCGTACAACCACCGTTGCAGCCTGACTTCCCGTGTTGCCTCCGGTGTCCGCCACCATGGGCATATACAGGGCAAGAATGATCATATTGCTGAGAGTGGCCTCAAAGCGATGGATAATCACCCCGGAAACCAGCCCCAGAGCGGCAAGCCCGACTATCCAGGAGGCTCTGTTTTTAAAATGTACCAGGGCCGGGGTACTCAGATAGACGCCTGTTTCATGGCTTCCCGAAATGGCCATGAACTTCTCAATGTCTTCCGTATGCTCCCGGGTGATGATATCTATGGCATCATCATGGGTGATAATGCCGACCAGTGCCCCATCTTCATTGACAACCGGAAGAGCAATCAGGTCGTACTTCTGGATGGTTCTGGCCGCTTCTTCCTGATCGTCATCAACGCGGGTTGAAATCACCTCCCGATGCATTATCTCTTCTATGCGGGCAGATGGACTGGCAAGAATCAGATCTTTCAGGGACACAAAACCAACCAGCATTCTCTGGCTGCCGAGAACATAGGCGTAGTAAATGGTTTCCTTGTCAGGAGCGACATGGCGGAGATGTTCAATTGCCTGAGAGACCCGCATACCCGGTGACAATGTTGCATAATCGGATGTCATCACCGCGCCCGCACTATCAGAATCGTAGGAGGTCAGTGCTCTGATATCCTCCCTTTCAGCCTGAGCCAGGGCGGGCAGGACCATATCCCGCTTTTCCGCAGGGAGCCTTTTAAAGAGCAGTGCCCGATCATCAGGCGCCATTGCGGAAATGAGCTGCACAGCATCTCTTCTGGAAAGACAGTCCATCATGGCCACCTGATACGGCAGATCAAACTGTGAGAATATTTCGGCGGCAAGGGAAGGGCTTGCCAGTGACAGCACATTCCACGCCTCCTGAACCGGAAGAGATGAAACAGTCTCTGCCACTTCCACTGAATGGCTCCCGGAAAGAAAGGAGCGGATTGTCTGATTTTGTGAACTTTCCGACAAAGCCAGAAGGGCTGCCGGAGTGATTTGCGTATTCATGCCTTACCCCTGTAAATCATTTTCAGATTTCTGTCAGAGGCAAGCCGGACATATTAGAAAACCGAGTCTGCGACCACCTCTCTCTGAGCGTTACGACCACTCGATCCCGGGTCGTCCTTGTCCTGATGATGTGTTTTCGTTTTGTCCATTGCTGTTGGTAAAAATCCTTCTTCAATTTGCTTCAATTGACCAGAAACCGTTCACGGTTCCCTCATCTTCAAACAGTTCAAGGGTACAACGCCTGAGGCCTGCTGTCAAACGGCTGTTTTTCTCTTTTCAGTAAAACACTTCCCTCCAAGATGCCCGCGGTGACATTCATCATCCCGGAGCTGCTCTTTTTCCTTGTTTTAAAAAGGATATTTATTAAACAATGCTTTATTAATCAGAAGCCTGACTCCATGGAAAAAGAATCCCCTCCATGAAGCCGCAGGACAAAAACACACCAATCCATCAGGAAACAAGGAGAGAAGGATGAATAAAATGAAGACCCTCTTTGCAACACTGCTGCTCTGCCTTTTATGTTACAGCAGCCAGGCAGCGGCCATTGATCTTTACGGTTTCGGGAGTTACTGGGACCAGGGCGATGCTGACGGCACCTGGGGGGCCGGTGTGGGAATCAGCCTGCCGATCATCATTGATAACATCAGGCTGGACGGCAGGGCCCATTATTTCGGTGACAGTGACTGGGAAACGGACAGTGTCAAGGTGATCCCCTTTGACTTCGGTGCACAGATTCACCTGCTGACAGAGGCCCAGGTCGACCCCTATGTACTTGGCGGCGTCTCTTATAACTATGTGGATTCAGAACGTCTGGACATTGACTCCGAATTCGGTGGCTACCTTGGTGCCGGAGTGGATATTGAACTGGGCAGTTCCTTTATCAAACTTTTCGGGGAGTTTCTTTATCGCTTCAGTGACCTGGAGGACGTTTCCGGAGAAGACATTGATGCCAGCGGTATCACCGCAAATATCGGTCTGAAATTTCACCTCTTTTAAGAAGAGCTGCAGCAAATCCCAGCAACAGTTTTCTGCTGAGCCCATCTCCCGGGCAGCCTCTGTGGCTGCCCGGTGCGCTTCCCTGCGCTGCCTGAAAGAATTTTTATTCATTCCGGCCATCAATAACACCTTTGTTATATCTGTCCCATACGCTGAAAAAAGCACGGTTTTCAGAAAACCTGTCCTTTTTCCAGAGCATCACAGTTGGAGGGGGGGAGAACTTTCGGATACAAAGAGAAGAACACGCGGGGGGAGAGGGGGCGAAATACGGCAGAGAGCAGACTCTTCAGCTCCGCCTTTTTTTATGGAGGTCAATTTTCATCGAATTCACCACCACCTGAAGATAACCGGATTCGGGAACAATGGTGACACCACCCGAAACGGACCAGCCGTTTTTCAGATATCTCTGCACCTCAATCTCAAGTTTTTGAAGCGAATCGCTCTTAACTATTTTATACATGTCATACTATATGCAAATTATACAACGGTGAAAGGAACTGGCGGGGATTCCCGGCAACAGCCGATTTCACCATACCATAGCTTTTACGGCTCCTGACAAATGGAAAATTTCATCCTCATTTTTATCTGTCTGACTGCGGGAATGGCCCTGCAGCGCCTGTCTGTTTTTGACGACAATGCTCCGGTCACCCTGAATCTCTATGTCATCTGGATAGCTCTTCCGGCCCTCATCCTGCGCCAGGTACCAACACTCTCCTTCAGCTCAGACCTGTTCATCCTGCTGCTGATGCCGTGGCTGATGACCGGACTGGGTGCCCTGCTGGTACTTCTCGGCAGCAGGCTGTTTCACTGGTCACGGGAAGTTACTGCGGTTCTGCTCCTCACCGTTCCCCTGGGCAACACCTCTTTTCTCGGCATCCCCATGATCGAGGCATTCTGGGGCACCGAAATGGTTTCCTACGGGATTATCTATGACCAGTTTGGATCGTTCATATCCCTGGCCACCTATGGCTCGTTTGTTCTGGCACTCTACAGCAGACAGGAACGCCAGAGTGGTGGTGCAATCCTTAAAAAGGTTCTGACCTTTCCTCCGTTTCTTGCACTCATGGTGGCACTTGTCCTGGCAAAACCGTTACAGCAGCCTGCCGTTGCAGAGAGCCTCGCACTGATAGCATCTTCCCTGGTACCAGTGGTCATGTTTGCCATAGGCCTGCAGCTGAAGATCAGACTGGCTCCGGGCCAGGGCCTGCCCTTCTGTTTCGGGCTTGCAGCGAAACTGCTGATTGCCCCCTTCACAGCCCTGCTCATCTGTCAGCTCCTTGGAGTCAGCGGTCCGGCGGCACGCATTGCCGTTTTTGAGGCGGGAATGCCCCCCATGGTCACGGCAGGGGCCATGGCCATGAGTGCCGGTTTTGCCCCGAAACTGACGGCAGCTCTTGTGGGCTGGGGAATCCTCCTCTCTTTTGCAAGTCTCTCCCTGCTCTCCCTGTTTCTGTAACAGGGAGTTTTCAGGACAGAAGGCCGGTCATATCCGGTGCCATTTTATACGATAAAAGATGACATAGAGCACAGGAACCAGAATAAGGGTCAGGCCTGTTGCAAAACTGAGCCCGCCCATCACCGTCACCGCAAGACCCTTGAAAAAGGGATCTATCACCAGCGGCATCATTCCAAGAACAGTTGTTATGGCGGCCATGCATACGGGACGAACACGACTCACCGAGGCATCAATAACTGCCACCAGCGGCTCTTTGCCGCTCTCCAGTTCAATATTGATCTGATCAATCAGGACAATGGCATTCTTAATGAGCATTCCCGTCAAGCTCAGCATACCCAGCAGGGCCATAAAGCCGAAGGGAGCACCAGAGCCCAGCAGTCCCACTGTCACCCCAATCACCGCAAAGGGTACTGTGAGCAGAATTATTGTGGGCTGTCTCAGGTTGTTAAAGAGCATGATAATGATCAGAATCATGGCAATGGTGGGTGCGGCCATATTGGCCTTGATACCATCCTGGGCCTTGGCGGAATTCTCTTTTTCAGCGCCCCACGCCATCTCATAGCCGATGGGCAGCTCAATGGCCTCTATCTCCTTTTCCACCGACTTCTGCATCTCACTTGGCAGCATGCCGAAGGCGATGTTGCCCCTGGCGCTGATGGTCAGCTTCCGGTTAAAGCGCATACGCAGGGGGTCCTCTGCAACAGTCTTGAATCCGCTGATAACCTGATGAATGGGAATGGACTTTCGAAGGGCAGGACTGTAGACCTGAACATCCCCGAGATGAGCCACATCCAGACGCTCTTCAGCCGGCAGTCGTGAGACGATGGGAATAAGATCGTCACCGTCACGGTACAGACCCACCTGTATGCCACTGACCGCATTTTCCAGTGCCTGAGCCAGCATGGTTCGATTCACCCCGGCCTGTTTGGCCCTCGCCTCATCAAAGACCGGTACGATCTTTTTCACAGGAGGACGCCAGTCATCCCAGACACGGGCACTGTATGGGTAGTCACGCATGATCTGCTGGGCCTTTTCCGACAGGTCCCGCAACACCTTGCCATCCGGCCCGGAAAACCTGACCTCAATGTCATAGTCATCCCCGGGACCAAGCGCAAATTTCCGTAAAACAGGCTCTGCATCAAGGTAATTACTGGAGATATAGTCCTCTATTTCAGGAATAAGGGCATCAATATCCCGGTAATCATTGACGGAGACCAGCATCAGTCCATAGCCGTCATCACTGGTCTGTTCCGTGGCAAAGGTCAGGATAAAGCGCGGCGCTCCATCACCGATATAGGATGCCACCGATGACACCCGCTCATCTTTGAGAATATGCTCCTCAATCTTACTGATATCCGCCACCGTCTGCCTTATATCCGTTCCGGACGGCAGCCAGTAGTGTACCAGAAACATGGGTTTTGTTGAGGCAGGAAAAAAGCTGCCCTTGAGAAAACCAAATCCGTAAATGGCACTGCAAAGCATTGCAATCATAATCAGCATGGTGACCCAGCGTGCCCGGATGGAGATGGACAGGATTTTTTTATAGGCAACAAAGATAAACCCTTTATAGGGATCGACCTTTTCATCACTGCCCTCCGGCTCGCCTTTCAAAAACATATTACAGAACAGGGGGGTTATGGTGATGGCAATTATCCAGCTCAGCATCAGCGAGATAAGCATGACCTGAAAGAGCGATCGGCAGAACTCACCAGTGCTGTCCTGAGACATGCCTATTCCCCAAAAGGCCAGCACCGCGATGACCGTGGCACCAAGCAGCGGCATCTGCGTCTGTCTGACGACTTCACCTGCGGCCTTCAGGCGGTCCATTCCGTCCTGAAGACGAATGAGCATACCCTCCGTCACAACAATGGCGTTATCCACCAGCATTCCAAGGGCAATGATCAGGGCACCCAGGGAAATCCGTTCCAGACTGATCCCCCACATGTTCATGATAATCAGGGTTCCAAATACTGTGATGGCCAGAATTGAACCAATCAGCAGGCCACTGCGTACTCCCATAAATATCAGCAGAACAACGATAACGATGAGAATAGCTTCCAGAAAGTTAATGACAAAGGCCTTGATGGCCAGGGTGACATCCTTTGCCTGGAAGTTAATTACATCGATTTCCATCCCCACCGGAAGCATTTCCTTCAGCTCGTCAAGCCGCTTGTTCACCGCCTCACCCAGAGTAACGACATTTCCGCCGGTGGCAATTGATATTCCTATGGATATTGCAGGAACACCATTCATGTGCAAAACCTGACTGGGGGGATCAACATAGTCCCGGTACACCTTGCCGATATCTTTTAAATAGATAACCTTATCAGAACCGGGGTCACGGATCTGAAGATTGGCAATACTCTGTACGGAATCATATTCTCCGGAGGGACTTATGCGGATATACTCCGGGCCGACCCGGACGGCACCGGCGGGCAGCACCACATTCTGTTCCCGAAGAGAGGAATAGACCGTATCAATACCAATACCGAGCAGCCCCAGTTTTGAGGTTGAGATATCAACAAAGATGGCCTCGTCAAGACTTCCCCAGGTGGTTATCTTCGATACATCCGGTACCAGAAGAAGCTCTTTACGAAGATAGTCCACTGCGTCTTTGAGCTGCTTATAGCTATAGCCCTCTCCGGTAATGGCAAGCAGAATACCATAGACATCACCAAAGCCGTCATTCACGATAGACGGCAGACACCCGGGAGGAAGCATTCCCTGCACATCACCAACCTTGCGGCGCAACTCATCCCATACCTGGGGCAGGGTTTCCTTGCCATACTTATCCTTGATGGTGACAGTTATGATGGAAAGTCCGGCCTTGCTGATGGATTTTATCTCTTTGAGCTGTCCCAGCTGCTGGATGGCAGTCTCAACCTTATCGGTCACCTCTTCTTCAACTTCCCGCGGTGATGCCCCCGGATAGGCTGTGATAACCGCGGCATCCTTGACTGTAAACTCGGGGTCTTCAAGCATACCGATTTCAGTAAAGGCCTGTATTCCCCCCAGCACAAGCATAACGGTGACAACAAGGGTTATTGTTTTCTTCTTGATGGAAAATTCAGCAAGATTCATCTGCTACTCTCCCACAATTCCTGTGAAGACACGTACTTTCATACCATCCTTCAATTTCTGCACTCCGGAAGTCACCAGCCTGTCACCGTCACTGAGACCAGACAGTACTATAATATTTTTATTGGTCACCCGTCCCACGGTAATTTTATGTCGTACAAGCCGCATATCACTGTCCGTCTTCCAGACAAACGCCTGACCGTTCTTATCATAAAAAACAGCCTGTACAGGTATCTCTATCGATGCCCCGCCTGTCATTCGCAGATGGCCGTAGACCGTGGCAGTCATACCGTCAAGGATGGTCATATCCGCAGGAGGAGTAATGGAAAAGACCACCCGATAGGTCTGGGTCTGGGGGTCAGCTTCCGTGGCATACTCTTTGACAAACACCTCAAAGAGCTTCCCGGGATAATTGGCAAACTCCGCCTCAAAGGAGAGATCGGATTCCTCCACCGGCCTGACCATCAGGTTTTCGGGAGCATTCACCACTATCTCCACAGAAGTGGTCTTCTGGAGCGAGACTATTGGCTGCTTCGCCTGGATAACCTGATAATTTTCAACAAACCTCTTCCCAATCATACCGGAGAAGGCGGCAGTGAGGGTGGTATCATTAAAGGCCTTACGGGCTATCGCCATATCAGCAAGGCTCACCTCATAATTCCGCTTCATGATGTCATATGTCGACTTTGCCACCACCTTTTCCCGTAACAGGTTCTCGTAACGATCAAGTTCCGCCTTGGCCTGGTTCACCCGTGCCTGGGAGGCAGCGAGTTTGCTTTTGTAGTCAGACGAATCTATCTGGGCAATGACATCCCCTTTCCGGACATGCTGTCCCTCTTTGACAGGGAGACTCACAAGCCTTCCTGATACCTCAAAAGAGAGTTCAACCCGATCAAGAGCCTGTACTTTCCCGGGAAGTTTCATCTCTTTAATCATGGGCTGCTGCTCGATGGTCATGATTATTGCCGGTCGTACCACCTCCTCTTTGACAACGGGTTCTTCCTTCTTGCCGCACCCGTTCAGCACTCCGAATATGATAAATGACGCGCACATCAATGAAAACACATTGCCGGCTGCTGTCCTGACTGAACTGTTATCTGAAATTGTCATAACTCTCTTACCTGTTTATTTTTGAAAAAAAATCCTTCATCTGAATCCGTGACGAAAATCCGGTGATTAATAGTATGGACTACTGTTTCTTCCTGCTTTCCTGTATATGGCAGCCCGTGTCCGTTACCCTGCTGTGCGTTTTCACCCTGCAGAGTGTCTGCCGGAGCACATCCCGCCCCCCGCGGGTTCAGGTTGTGAGGGGGCCATTTTCTGGAACATTCTCAGGAGTCTTTCGCGTCGACCTTTTCCGGCAGCAGCTGCTCCCAGCTCCTCACCCCAACGGATCTGGCCAGACTTGCCAGCCAGATATTATATGAGTAGACCGCCTGATAATATTTGGTCTGAGTACTGGTAAGCAGCGTCTGGGCATCTATGACATCGGTGCTGCTGGCAATCTGATTCTTATAGCGGACATCATTCATCCGTAAATTTTCCAGGGCCTGCTCAACCGCCTTTCTGGCGGTTTCTATGTTTCCATAGGAAACCAGTACGCTGGTATAGTTATCATCAACTTCCATCCGGATTTCGTCCATCACTTTCACAAGATAATGCTGGGCTTCCCGTCTGGCCGCCTCTGCCTTGTTCACGTTCTGCCCTGTCTGGCCCCAGGAAAAAAGTTCCCACTGGGCATAGACCCCTACGGTGGTCTCATACGGAACCTGCAGATCACTCAGGCCATCACCATTCACCAGTGGATCACCGCCATATCTGTTGTGACCGGCACGCATGAATATAGTGGGGAAATAAGAGCTTCTGGCCATTGTCACCATTTTTTGTGAAGACGCAACGCCATAGTTGGCCTGCTTGACTTCAGGACGTTCGGTGAGAGCCTTCTGCAGTAAATCATCAAGTTTCACCAGCAGGGGAGAAAGATTGGGAGTGTCGATCACGGTAAACTCATCGCCAAGGGGCTCCTTGATCAGGGTTGCCAGGGTGGTGGTCGCCTTTCTGGTGTTACTGACTGCCAGTCGAAAATCCTGTCTGGCATTTGCCAGGTAGACCTCTGCTTCAAGAAGATCGTTCAGAGGAATAATTTCATTTTTGTAAAAATGGAGCGAATCATCGTAATGGGACTTCAGCTGGGTCACCGTTGCAGCCATAACTTCCTGATATTTCATTGCCATCAGCAGGTTATAATAGGCAGCCACCGTCTGAAAGGTGATTTCAAGACCGGCAAGCTCTTCACCGGCCACTGCAGACTTCAATCCCAGGTCCGCAAGATTGTAACTTTCGATCAGTCTGTATCCGGTAAACAGCGGCTGATCGAGGTAGAGCCCCATTGCATAGTTGTCATGCACAGTGAGGCTGATATCTCCCACACCCAGAAAACCGGCATCAATACTTTTCACATCAGTCAGGTAGGTATAGCCATAATCCATATTCAGCCTGGGCAGCAGGTCGCTGTAGGCTGATTTTTTCTTCCACTCAGCCTGGATCTTTCTTTCCATGCTGGCAAGAACAGTTGGATTCCTGGTCTGTGCCATTTTCAGACATTGATCAAGACTCAGTACTTTTTCTGCTGCAGCCGGCAGGGGTGAAATCACACAAAGGCAAAAAACAATACTCACTAATCCGCGGCCTAAATCATATCTTTTCATTGAACTCCTCGTTACACCATCCAGTAATGCCTTTCTTTGGTATTCAACACCTGTCCAGCCTGTATCCACGTGAAAGCACAGATGAATCCCATTCTCTGCTGCAGCCGGTCCTCTTTTGCACCGGCTGCACCTCACTTCCTTTCAAGAAGGAGTATCAATAGCGAGAATACATTGAAAAAGGTTTGTTTGTCCAGTATTGAGTGCAGTGGCAAAGAAATTAATGCCCTAAAATTGAAGACAAAAGTAGCAGAAAGCTATACTTTTCGCGCCCTATGAAGGTTTGAAGCATTTGTGACGGGCAGAATCCTCCGGCATGGAAGCCGGGAGATCTCTTCAACAAACAGATACCCGTCACAGCCAGAGAAGCAGTGACGGGTGGAATCCATCCGTCACTGCAAAGATTCAAGCGACTGGGCCGGAAACAGGGATCAGACCTCTTTAATCCCTTCCAGTTTCCAGTTATCCGTCCCGAGTGGACGGGCCCAGGTCCACTCTTCAGCGAACTTAACGGGTTCTGTCATGCTGCCGGAAATCAGTTCTCCGGTCTTATCATCCACCGTGTAGTCGAGCAGGTTGGCGGTAAAGAGCACCGTAACGAAGTCTTCGCCGTCCACAGATCCAGCATCAACGATTTCAACATTGCGAATGGATATGTTCTCAAGTTTATTCAGTTCACCCTTTGCCTCCATCTCGGCAAACCGGGCCTCGTACTCAGAGGCAAGCTGCTCTCCAAGAAGATGGCGATAGGAGCTGACATCACGTCTCATCCAGCCGGCCTGTACCTTGAAAAAGACATCTGATGCCACCTCGAGAAAGTAATCCGGATCAAAGCCGGGATCAGCAATGCGTATGATGTCAATGCCCTCTTCAAGGCTGGTCTTTCCGGATTCCGGGGGTGGTGGCGGCGGAGTGAACCCTTCGGATGGCGCTGCAGGACCGCTCCCGAAACCACTCCCCCCCTGTGAGCTCTGCCCATAACCTGGAGGTGTCCCGGAAGGTGGTCGGGCAGTGAACCTCTTAAAAAAGAAATAGCCGACCACGCCAAGCAGGAGCAACGGCAACAGGCCCATGCCGGACCCGCCCATTCCGAAAAGACTGCCAAAGAGCATACCGCCAATGGCACCACCCAGCAGACCGCCTGCAAGACCTCGACCGAACCCGGTTCGCTGTCCGGTGGACTGCTGTCTGGTAGTTGACGGAGCCCTCTTTCGCGGCACGGAACGAAAAGATCTTCCGCCGCCACGCGACCGGGCATCCGAATAGTTTGCGGTGATCCCCGCTTCCACAAAACAGAGGGTAAAAAAAACAAGAAAAAAAGGAGTGAGCCTCCTCATGAATAACAGCATAATCCGCCTCCTGAAAAAGTATCCGCCGAACACATTTTCGACTGGAACAGAGCCTACCAGCAGGCCATGGATTTGTCATCTCTTTTAGAATCTCCGCTGTAATTGCCGGGGAAAGTGTGCTACCGTGGCCGATGAACCCCATCTGTAAAAAACAAACGTCGCCAGCCGCGCCATATGACTTGAGTTTATCCATGTTGAATATCACGACATCCTCCACCCGCTTCAGCCGATGCTGCTGATTTTCCCTCCAATGGCAAAGGCCTGCGAAGCACCTGCAGGCATCAGCCGTATTGCCGGATTTCTACGCGGTAACGGCCATGAATGCAGGCTCTGGGATGCAAACCTGGAGGGACAGCTCTATCTTCTGGGCCTTGAGCAGTCCCCCCATGATACCTGGAGCAGACGAGCCTGGAAAAATGTCACAGGAAACCTTGAGGCACTGCGTTCAAAACAGCTTTACAGCAATTTTGACCGCTATCAGCGGGCAGTGCGTGACCTCAACCGTGCCCTCAGCAGGAGCCACGGCAAAGAGGGCATTGCAGCCACACTGGCAGACTATCAGGACAGAGAACTCTCCCCACACCACAGCAGCGATCTGCTCCGGGCAGCAGAGGCC
>JAMOMO010000040.1 GCA_027067035.1 Desulfobulbaceae bacterium | reverse complement strand
ACCTTATATCTGGCTCATTTTTCCACATATTCCCATATTACGCCCCAAAAGTGGAAAAGGCTGTCCAGTTATCCCTTTTTCCTTTATATTTTCCAGATATGTTGATATTATCATAAACAATATGGAAAACAAGACAAATTTTCAGCCAAATCCCGAACTTAAGCTAATGGACCAGGTTCATGAGACCCTGCGCTATTATCATTATGCGAGTTCGACGGAGAGAACCTACAGCCAGTGGATTCTCAGGTATATTTATTTCTACGACAAAAAAAAGCATCCAAAAGAGATGGGTGCAAGGGAAGTGGAACGCTTCCTGTCCCATCTGGCATCACATGAGAACGTGGCTGTCTCCACTCAGAAGCAGGCCTTGAATGCTTTGGTTTTTCTCTACCGTGATGTTCTGCTGAAACCGCTTGATCACTCCATCGCCCCTGTCCGGGCAAAGCGAAAAAGGCGTCCGCCGACTGTTTTAACAGAAGAAGAAGTCATGCGGATCTTCAGCCAGATGCGTGGTACACACCTGTTAATGGCAAAGCTGATTTACGGTTCCGGCATACGACTGATGGAATGCATACGACTGCGCATACAGGATGTTGATTTTGGTCAGGGTAATCTTTTCATTCGTGCCGGTAAGGGCGGAAGAGACAGAACCACGTTTCTCCCCCGGCCGCTTCACGATGAACTCAGGCTGCACATTGAACGGGTAAAAAAACTGCACCAGCACGACCTGAATCAGGGATTTGGTGAGGTTTATCTTCCCAATGCCCTGGCAAAGAAATACCAGCAGGCGGCCCGGGAACCTGGCTGGCAATATGTTTTTCCCGCCCGCTCCCTATCAGTTGATCCTCGCAGCGGCAAAACACGAAGACATCATGTCCTTGAATCCGGTCTGCAGAAAGCCGTTAAAACGGCAGTAAGAAAGGCGGGCATCGACAAACGGGCCACCGTGCATACCCTTCGCCATTCCTTTGCCACCCACATGCTTGAACATGGAACAAATATTCGCACCCTGCAGGAGCTTCTAGGCCATGCAGATGTGAAAACCACAGAAATATACACCCACGTCATGCGAAAAGATATTGCTCACCTTCAGGACCCGCTGGACCGCCTGATGGGTGGCAGTTAGGTATCTGATCCCATCTGGGCCGCCAGACGGAAAACCCCGACTCACATTCTCCGGGCATCAGACCGGCTGTTTTTTCTGTTTCCGGATGGAATGTCTGTGAACAAGACGGAGCAGGACTTCCAAAACAAAGGCAAAAAGGAAGGTCGCCACGATATAGAGCCCAAAGTGCTCTATGCTTTTTGATGTGTAATAGATCGCAAACCCCGCAGCCGTGAAAGTACCAAAGATAGCCAGCACAATCAGCACAAGGCTGGCACCAGTCTCTTTTCGTCGGAAGAGGTGTCCCGTATGGGTAAATCCCTGGATCAACAGGACAGTCACAGAGGCAATGGTTGCAATTTCACCCAGATTTAAAAAGAGAATTAGGGGGATGATCAACACAGCAGAGATGACAAGCCCTTCACTGTTCTGAAAAAGATGGCGTTCATACACCTCTGGAAGATCACCGTCTTTGGCCAGGGTATAGCTGATCTGAGTGACGGCATAGAGGGTTGCATTGATAGCTGAGGCGGTTGCAAAAAGGGCTGTGGCCGCGATGACCTTGAAGCCGATTTCACCAAAAACCGGCTGGGCGGCTTTGGCCAGAGCAAAGTCCTGACTTTTAACAATCTCAGGCAGACTCAGGTTTCCAAATACAGCGACAGAAACCGCAACATAAAGAAGCCCAACAAGGACAATGGAAAGCACCATAGACTGCAGCATTGTCCTGGCGGGATTGTTCATATCCTCAACACTGTTGGTGATGACACTGAAGCCCTGAAACGCAAAAAAGGTCAGGCCAAGGGCATAGAGGACATGAACGGGGCCCGGTGCCCTGGCGACTGCAAGGTTCTCCGGATTGATAAAGAAAAGTGCCGAACCGGTAAAGGCAAGTAATGCGATCAGCTTGATGATGACGATCAGAGATTCTGCTCTGGCAACCACCGCCGCACCTATGAGGTTGACCCCCACAAAGAAACCGACAATTCCGAGAGCAAAGAGGTTGGTGTAAAAAGGAGTGCCTCCGCCGCTGATATAAGTCGCGCCGTAGGTGCCGAAAGACTTGGCAACGGCGGCAAGTGCTATGAGCTGGGCAAGATAAAAGAGCACACCGAGCGCCCCCGAAAAGAACCCCTCCCCGTAGGACTGCACCAGGTACTCTATAATCCCGCCACGGCTGGGATAGGTAATGGCCAGCTTACTGAGTGAATACCCGCAGAGCAAGGCAATGATCCCGGCTATTATAAACGAGAGCGTCACCAGGTTTCCGGCTATGGCTCCGGCCTGGCCGATGACAATAAAGATACCGGCACCGACCATGGAGCCTATGCCCAAAAAGACAGCACTCCAGAGGCCAAAGGCCTTCTGCGGGCTGTTTGATTCTGTTTTCATATATGTTCTTCTGGTTCTCTGCGGTTTAAACAGCTTCTGTATAAATGCCTAAAGACTGATCACCGAGGCGTCATCACAACAGATGTCAATCAGTTCCATGGCCGTTGCCATTCGTGCCCCGTCAACCAGATCATCTTCACCGATTTGCCGGGATTTGGCACAGGGAGTACAGGCGAGAATGGGAACATCATGCGCCTGCAGATAGGTGAGCATATCATCTGCAATATCACCGGTTGCCGCCTGAAGGTGGTTTATCATCCCCTTTTTCACCAGGTTGACCGCCTCATCCAGGAGAAAGACCTTTACATCTTTTCCTTTTTTGTGGGCAATTGTTGCCAGATGAAGCCCACGCGTGGACCGGTTGGGATTATCAGTACCGCAGGACAAAATGATAACGACTTTTTCTATCATTGTGATCTCCTAAATAGTTCATTTGAGAAAAAATTACGAAAAAACCAGATGCTGCAAACCACCTTCCCGATTAAAGCGCATGCTGGTGAAGTGTCAAGCCTTATCTCATTTTTCTCTCAAACAGCCGCGCAGCACAACAAAAAAGGGCTGACCCGAGCCGATAACACTCAGGCCAACCCTTTTCACGTAACGCACGGATTGCCAATGAAAGCAGATACCTCCTTTCAGCAGATCAAACGATGGCGACCAGCTCCAGGTCAAAGGTAAGATCTTTTCCGGCAAGGGGCGGATTGGCATCCAGAATGACAAACTCATCTGTCACATCAATGACTTCAACCATCATCAGCTCACCTGCAGCACCGCCAACCTGCAGTTTCTGCCCCACCTCCGGCTTGAGATCCGGCGGTACCTGACTCTTGGGAATCTGCATCACCATCTCAGCATTATGGGGACCATATGCCTGCTCCATGGGAATTTTCACGGTCTTTTTGTCACCCGCTTCCATACCGTGAAGGGCTGCGTCAAATCCGGGGATCACTGATCCTGAGCCAAGGACCACATCCAGAGGAGGCTTTCCCTCTGAGGAGTCAAAAATCTTTCCATCTTCAAGGTATCCTTTGTAGTGCACCTGAACTTTGTCACCTTTCTGTGCCTGTGTCATAATAACATCCTCTCTTTTCTTAAGGTATTCTAAATGTGTTTAAATTGAATTTTTTCAGGGGCCAACCCTAGCATATCTCTCTCAGAAATGATAGCCGCTATCTGAGATTTGCTCCACAATGGAACTGCAGATCTCAGGGACCGGCCGGCCACTGCAGTCAACTACAATATCCGCATTTCTTCTGTATAAAGGCTGCCGTTCTTCATATACATCCTCAAAGCTCTGTCCTTCCGCTTTTACCAGGCCACGGTCACTGAAATCTCCAACCCTCTCCTTCAGGGTCTCAATATCCACTTCAAGCAGCACGAAAACACTGCTTTTCCGCAGATGATCCATGCCAGCCTGGCTGTACACTGCACTGCCGCCGGTGGCAATAACGTGCTCTTTACGGTCCATATTCAGGAGCACCTCCTCCTCGATTCTGCGGAAGCCCTGAAGGCCGAGATCATTGAGCAGTCTCTGGAGTGGTGTTTTGTGTACCTCCTCAATGACTGCGTCAACATCCACAAAGGCACGCCCGAGTTGTGCGGCAAGCTCTCTGCCCACCGTACTCTTCCCGGAGCCGGCCATACCGATGAGTACGATAT
>JAMOMO010000039.1 GCA_027067035.1 Desulfobulbaceae bacterium | reverse complement strand
CCATAGTTTTTATCCTGTTTTTTCTGGCAGCAGCACTTCCCGCGCAGGATGTACTGGCAGGCCCCAGAAAGGTCGTTTTCATCCGTTACAAAATCCCCGTTTCCCATTTTTCCACCGTGATCGAGGGATTCAAGGCAACCATGGCCAGGCATGGATACAGGGAGGGAGAACAGGTCGAGTACATCGACATCCTCACCAGAAGTGCCGACAAGAGCTCAATCCCCGATGTCCTCCAGGCAATCACTGACTGGAAAGACAAGGCAGACATGATTGTAACCAGTGGCTGGATCTCCATGCCTGCCAGGACACTGCTCAAAGATACCGACACCCCGCAGCTCTTTGTTCCGGTGCTCGAATCCGTAGCCCGGACACTGCTTTCCTCCACCAGTGAACAGCCCGGAACCAATATCTCCGGAGTCTACCTCATGTATCCGCCGGAGAAGATCCTGCGACTGGCCAGGCTCCTCATCCCGGAGATAAAAAATTATGCCTATGTTTACAACTCCAATATCCCGGCTGATATGATTTTCAAATCGGCTTACGAGCAGTTATCAGCTGCAGAGCAGCATGACATAAACATCCATTTTCTTGATCTGTCCCGGGGGGTCCAGGAGGTTCTGCGGGAATTGAAGGAAAAGAAGGTCCAGGCCTTTGGAGGAATCGTCGGATCATTTCAAAAGCGCAGGGAACTCGCTGCCAGCAATCTTCCGGTTATCACTTCCTTCACCCTGGATATAGAAAAAGAGGAGCTGGAAAAATACGTTCAGGAGGGGAACATGGTGGGAGGACTCTTCAATCCCTTCCGTTATTGTGGAGAACAGGCCGGGGAAATGACAGCCGAGATATTTAACGGCACACTGTCCATTGAAGAGACCGTACCGCGACCGGCCAGACAAACCGCCTTTATTAACGTAAAGACCGCAAACAGGCTGAAGATGCAGATCCCTTTTGCCGCTCTGGAATCCGTTGACATTGTGATAAAGTAAATGCATTTTCCCGATATACTCACATTTCGTTTCAAATCCATTCAATCACTTTTTGTTGCAGGGATTATTCTGCTCATCACCATAGCATCGGTTCCCCTGCTGTTCACCGGAGTCTTTATCATCAACAGTATCACTTCCGAATTCGGCAGTGAGATCCTCCATGAAGAGCTGAATTCACTCATTGAGCCGATCACCCTCCGCTACAAGACCCTGGAGAGAATCGGCCTTGAAGATTCGCAGATTCATCTCGATGAGATCAAGGCCAATGCCATCACCGACCTGCGGCGTTACAAGTACAAGAAATCCGGAACCGTCTTTGTCATCAGCAAGAGCGGCAAAGTCATCATTTCCAATGATTTTTCACGCTATGACATCCCTGACATCAACGCCTTTCTTGAACAGATAAAACACTCTGAAACCATGCTCGAGTACCGGACATCGACCACGCAGCGTATCGGAGTGGCGCAGTATTACCCCTACTGGGATGCCTATATCGGGCTGAGCATGGACAGACGGGAACTCTTTGCCCCCCGCGACCTCTTTATTAAAATCAGCCTGACTGTACTCTTCTTCATGCTGATCATTGCTGCCCTGTGCACCCTTCCCATCCACCATTTCATAATTGCACCCATTCTCCGCCTGGCCCATTACGCCGAGCAGCTCAGTAAGGGAAACCTCCAGACCGAAATACCGGGTACCTTCATCCTGGAACTTGCAACCGTCAAAAAAGACATCATCGGGATGGTAAACACCCTTATCAACCGCGAAGAAAAATATCGGGCCATCTACAACGCGCCACGGGACGCCATTATTCTCCATGAAGCCGGAACGGGAAAGGTACTTGAGGCCAATGAGGCCATTGAGACAATGTACGGATACACCCCTGCGGAGTTCCTTCAGATGACCATTGGAGACATCAGCTCAGGAGTGTTCCCCTACACCATGGAAGAGGCGGGGAAAAAGATCCGACAGCTTGAGCACATTGACCATCTGCGTTTTGAATGGCACGGGAAAAAGAAAAACGGCGAGCTCTTCTGGGTGGATGTGTCTCTCAGACCGTTTTTCCATGATAAACAGATGGGTGTCCTGTCAGTGGTAAGGGATATTGATGACCAGAAAAAGGCCGCTGAAAATCTGGCGGCGGAAAAAGAGCAGCTTGCCATCACCCTTCGAAGTATCGGGGATGGTGTTATTACCACAGATAATCAGGGAAAGGTTATTCTGGTCAATAAAATTGCAGAAGAACTCACCGGCTGGTCACAACAGGAGGCAGCGGGAGAATCCCTGGACAAGGTCCTTCGGCTTGTGGACACAAAGAGTGGCATTCCCATCCCCAATCCCGCCTGGGAGGTCCTCGACCGCGGCCTGCACATTGAGCTG
>JAMOMO010000038.1 GCA_027067035.1 Desulfobulbaceae bacterium | reverse complement strand
GCCCGGGATGGAAGCAAAAAGGAGATATCAGACAGTGCCGCGCCCATATTTGACACCTCAAGCAGGATTGTCGGCGTGGTCCTCGTTTTTAGAGATGTGACCGAGAAACTCCGCCTTGAAAAGGAGGTTCTGAAGATCCAGAAGCTGGAATCCGTCGGGGTGCTTGCCGGTGGTATTGCCCACGATTTCAACAACCTTCTCTCGGCCATCCTCGGCAACATCAACCTGGTCCGGATTGGCCTTGAAGAAAACAGCCACGCCTGGAATCTTCTCTCGGAAGCTGAAAAGGCCTCCCAGCGCGCACGACACCTCACCCAGCAGCTGCTCACCTTCTCTACGGGAGGAGCACCTTTGCGCGAGTCCAGCAACCTTGCGGAAATAATCAGTGATAACGCTGAATTTATTTTACGGGGAAGCCAGACCCATTACACACTCCATGCACCCGGCGACCTGTGGGAGGTTGACATTGATCCGGGCCAGATCGGACAGGTTA
Source organism: Desulfobulbaceae bacterium (assembly GCA_027067035.1). Classification (GTDB taxonomy): domain Bacteria; phylum Desulfobacterota; class Desulfobulbia; order Desulfobulbales; family Desulfocapsaceae; genus Desulfocapsa. The sequence goes on along the minus strand of JAMOMO010000038.1, from coordinate 1,288 downwards.
TCCAGAATATCATTCTCAACAGCAGACAGGCAATGTCCGGCAGGGGTGGGCACATTGAAATACGGGCCCAAAACTGCACAAGCTGCGCCAATCACGAATTTCTCTCCTCCGGCTGTGTTCATGTCACCATCCAGGATAACGGACCCGGTATACCGGATGATATCCTCGAGAAAATCTTCGATCCCTACTTTTCAACCAAACAGGAGGGAAGCGGCCTCGGTCTGGCCATCTGCCACTCCATCATTCAGAAACATGACGGTGTACTTCTGGTTGAATCAACGCCCGGCCATGGTACCCTTTTTTCCATGCGCCTCCCCGTCTCCAAGTCCGCCAATCTTCCCCGGGCCACCATTGGAGCCATTGCACCAGCCCCGAAAGAGACGCTCAACGTCCTGGTCATGGATGATGAGCAGATGCTTCTCGCCCTGGCCCGGGAGATGCTATCCGTCCTGGGACACACGGTAACAACAGCAACAAACGGTGCGGAAGCCATTCGCCTGTATCAGCAGGCCATGGATTCCAGCACCCCGTTTGATATAGTCATCATGGACCTGACTGTCCCCGGAGGCATGGGAGGAAAAGAGGCCGGTGCAAGACTTCTTGAAATTGATCCGCAGGCCAGAATCATTGTTGCCAGCGGCTATTCCAATGATCCTGTGCTGGCCAACTACCAGAAATACGGTTTTTCCGCCATACTGGTAAAGCCCTTTCTCATGGGTGATCTGGAAAAGGTACTGGCGGCAGTATAAGAAAAAACAGGAGCCATGCAGCCAATCTGTGCCGTCAGCATCCAACAGGAGCTGACAGTGCCCCGTTTCCAGTGGAAGGGCTCAAACCGGGATGCAACGGTTCGACAGCTCCGGGTATCAGCACAATTTCCGGGAAACAGAGGCAATAAAATTGACTTTTACGCGGCTGTTAGGTATTCGTTGCTTACAGTGGAGAGTTCACAGTAACGGCAATTAGTGTGTCACGACATGCCGCTTTTTCAGGTGGTAATCATTCCGCCTTTCACGCAGCATCTTCCTTTTTCAGGATATCACCAGAAGAGATGAACCTAGAAAAAATAATCGGCCAGCTTTTTATCATCGGCTTCAGGGGAGCCTCAGTCGACGGGAGTCACCCGATTGCAGCCGACATTCAGGAGCGAAACCTGGGAGGGGTCATCCTCTTTGATCAGCTTCTTGCCAGGGGTGAAAAAGAGAACAACATCATCAACCCCTCTCAGGTAAGAGAGCTCAGCACCTCCCTGCAGCAGTTCAGCAGCTCACCTCTTCTCATAGCCGTC
>JAMOMO010000037.1 GCA_027067035.1 Desulfobulbaceae bacterium | reverse complement strand
GCATGGCGCTGCTATCAAGGAGGAAAACTGGGATGCACTTGCCCGCTTTGCAGTGGGCAAAGAGCTGGAGATACCACCGGAAAATCCCGAAATAGATAACACCTATGCACAAAAACCTCTCTGGCTGTTCAGGAAATACCGGGGAGTCTGCACCTGTCTTATTGCCTGGGGATTTCTTCTCTATACAGGCCTCTGGCACCTGCCGAGACTTGCCGCACTGAATCCTCTGCTGTTCTGGGGAGTTCCGCTAAGTATCGGAATTATCAGCTCCATTCTCATCAGTATCAATCAGAAAGGAGCCTATGGTAAGTCAATTCACAGACGTCGCCAGGTCAAAAAAGTCTCCGCCGGAATTATTTACGTTGCAACAGCAATGACAGTCATTCTTTTGCTCATATCATTTTTTCTCGCGCCAGCCACCCTGCAGACTAACTCTGCTGAGTGGATACGCAGTTTGTCGGTTGTCACCTATTTTATCGGAACATATCTTGTACTTACAAAAGTCTGAAAACCCGAACAATTACAGGGAGGAAAACAGTGGCATACAGAACAAAATACAATCCGGATTTCGGAGATATAGGGGTCCATGTTTCACAAAAGTGGCCTGAAAAAAATATCATCCAACGCAAGGGGAAACAGCAGCACACCCTGGGGCTTGCTCTGTCCGGCGGAGGCTACCGCTCCGCCATTTACTGCTACGGCATTCTCAAGGGACTCTTCCAGATAAAGGTGTTATCGAAGATAGATTATCTCTCTTCCGTGTCAGGTGGTTCCTGGATTGCCACACCCTTCTCCATGTCCAACGATTTAAGGTGGTTTTTTGACGACATCTCCACCCATGCCAACCTGATTGAAGAAGGGTTTGAATCCCTTCTTCCAAATCCTGCAAGGGTTATCCAGGAAGCAGCCCTTTCCAGAAAAAATGCCAATTATATCAGCAATATCTTTGGAAGGCTGCTTGCAAAAACCTTCCTGCGTGAGCATGGGCAGAAATCGCGCTATGTGACCATGGCAGACAAGACAATGCTCAAAGAGAAGGACAGACCGTTTCTCATTGTCAACGGCACCGTGAATTATCGCAGCCCTGACAGCTTCAGTGTTACCCAGGAATGTTTTGAAATGACAAGGCTCTACTCAGGATGCCGCTCCCTCGGGTATATCCATTCAAAAGATATAATGGCAGGTGACAAGGTCCTGAGAATTCGTGATGCCATTGCCATGTCAGGCGCCGCCGTTGCCTACCACCTTCCGGCCCTTGGCGGTGAAGTTGCCGGTTTCGGTCTCAGCAGGGAACTTGTGAACTATGCAAAAGAGGTGAAGAGCCGGAAAAATGTCTCCGCAACCGACCACCTCGATGTCTCGGATGGCGGCCATTACAATAACCTGGGAATAGAGTCGCTCATCAACAGAGGCTGCGGTTACATCATCGTAGTCGATGCTGAACATGACAAGGAAGATAAGGATGAAAGCCGTTCCAACCAGAGCTATCATGGTCTGAAAACACTTCTGAAACGCCACCATATCCGTACGGCCCTGCGAGAAGAAGTCCTTGATCAGCTCGATGAGGCAAACCGCCCCCTCCACATTATAAAAGGCCCTGACGGCATCCCTGATATTCTCTATATAAAATTGAAATCATCTGATTCCTACGATTCCTTCGCCCAGGACAGGCCCTATAATAAACCGGGATTTCTCCGCAACCTTTTTGACAAGGGCAGCTTTGCCTTTGACCCGCAATTCAGTACCGCAAAACTTGACTATGACTTCGCCGAGCACAGAAATCTTTCCGAACTCGGCAGTTTTGTGATAACAGAGCATAAGGATGAGATCACAGACTTTGTGAACCGGTCTGTATAAGCCGGCCGTATGCACCGGGGGGGTACCAGAGGCTTCCCCCCGGCAACAGGCCGGAACTAGGAAGTTTCTATCACCAGCATCCGCTCCCATTTCCCGCCACGATAGCGCCAGGATATCAACACGCTCAAGGTGGCAATAAAAAGGACAATACACCCCCAGGCCGTAAAGATTCCCATGTCGAAATACGTGATTCCTGCAAAAAGTGGCACAACCATGACACAGAGGGTGGCCCCTGAGATTGCAGAGAGCAGAAAACGGGTGTCTCCCGCCCCCTTCAACACAGCTGCAAAAATCATATAGAAGACATCAAGGAGAATATACATGGCAACCAGCTTCAAAAGATCGATTCCCATGACAAGAATGGCATCATAATCCCCGCCCATGTCCCCCCTCTTCATAAAGATGGAAATAATAGACTCAGGTGCAAAGACAAACAGCGCCCCCAGGGGCACTGTGTAGAGCAGCAGTATGTGAATGCCGCTCCAGGCAGCTGAGCGTGCCTCATCCGGTCTGCCGCGCCCCAGAGCCTGTCCGGTGAGACTGCTCATGCCAAATGAAAAGCCCAGGGCCGGCATAAAGGCAAGGGAGCTGATGGAGATCACGATGTTCGATGCCGCAAGGGGAATGGTGCCCATACGTCCGACAATGAGAATAAAAAAGGTGAAGGCAAAGATATCAAGACTGAACTGCAGTGCGCCGGGCACTCCATACCTGAGCAGCCGCTGCATGATTTCCCAGTCAAACCGCATGGTCTCCATGAGCTGGAATTCACGTCTGAAACGGCTGGCAAAGACAGGCAGTCCAAGGCAGAGCACCACCACTGCCCAGGAAACCACCGTTGCTATTGCCGCACCCTGTATGCCAAGCTCCGGCATGCCCCAGTATCCGTTTATCAGAGCATAATTCAACGGAATGTTGATGAGCATTCCCACGATATTTGCCAGCATCACCGGTCTTGTCATCCCTCTGCCGGTAAAAAAACCGGACAGGGTCTGGATGGCCACGTGCAGGATGCCGCCCTGGCAGAGAATCGTAAAGTAGTGGTTTTCAAGCACACGAATTTCAGGACTGTGCCCCACCAGTGCGAAAAGAGGCTCTGTCACAAAAAAAGCCACAAAGACAAGAAGAATGCCAGAAAACAAGGTGAAAAAAAGGCCCTGCCACAAAGCAGTCCCGATTTTTTCAGGTCTGCCGGCCCCATGATACTGGGCAATAAACACCGCACTGTAGCCTGCAACACCACCCAGAAAACAGAGAATCAGAAAAGCACTGACACCTGCCGGCACCACTGCAGATATGGCGTTCACACTATAATGAGAGAGAAAAATCCGGTCGGTGAACTCCATCACCGTGGTGGCTGCCATTCCCATTACCAGCGGGATACAGACCCTCGACACCTCACGATACCTGCTTCTTCGGCGCCACTTATGCCACATTGTCAACATGAATTCTCTTCAGGGTGAGGGTGAAAAAAAGGGAAAAAAATTTGGACATTTCACTGTAAACCATTTATCCATAGTAAAGTGAACGTAAAACAGCAGTCACAGCCGGAGCAGGCAGAGCATTTTCCGCACCCGGCACAAGATTCTTTCAACATACACGATAATGCCATGGATACTCTGGAATGTATAAAAAGTCGCAGAAGCATCAGAAAATTCACCGAAGAAACGGTCCCCAGAAAAGATCTTGAAGAACTGATTGAGGTTGCCAGATGGAGCCCGTCCTACAAAAACTCCCAGCCCTGGGAAGCGATAATTCTCTCCGGTGCCAGAAAAAAAGAGCTCTCAAAGATGCTTGTGGGCCTGCTGGAAGCGGGAGCACCCAACAGTCCCGACCTTGCCGCCCCCACATCCTGGCCGGAAGCAGAGGACAGGCGTATTAAACACCTCCTTGCCAGACGCAAGGAACTCACGGGAATTGACCTTGCTGCACCTGAGATGATCATCAAGGCCAAGAAGGCCAACTTCAACTTCTACTATGCACCGCACGCCATCTATCTCTACCAGGATGCATCCTTGAGCGAATGGTCCCTCTTTGATATCGGCATCTTTGCCCAGAGCCTGATGCTTGCGGCCCATGCCAAAGGTCTGGCCACCGTTCCCCAGGCATTTGCCACCGACTACGCAAAAGAGGTCAAGGAAAGCCTCGGCATCCCGTCATCAAAACGCCTGATCCTCGGTTTCTCTGTGGGCTATCCGGATATGGAATCTCCCGTGAACGGATATCGCACGGAACGATCTGAGATAAACGAGTTCTGCCGGTGGCTCGAATAGCCGTTGTTCCTCTTTTCCCGTAAACCCTTTGTACTGGATC
>JAMOMO010000036.1 GCA_027067035.1 Desulfobulbaceae bacterium | reverse complement strand
AGATTTTTTCGCTGGAGGTCATTTAAAAACAGCTCTATGAGCTTCTGATAGTACTTTCTTGTCATGACCGGATCGATGGATTCGGACCTGGCTGTCCAGATCAGTCGTTCCGTTTCCACATCGTAGAGATTTGTCTCAAGCATGACTTTCGTGGTACTGGTGTAGCTGCCGGGTGTGTATACCGAGGAGTATATCATCGGGTAGTAGCGATACAGACCTGTGTTGGAATGTCTGATACTGCCATAACGATCAAGGGCGGGCTGGTAATGGTCCTTCTCGTTTTCGCCAACCATATGGGTGATGAGCACAGTCTTTGCGCCGGTTTTTTTCACCACATCTTTCAGGGCGTCTTTGCTGGGTTCAATGGCCTGTTTGCTGGCAGTATAGCTTGCGATTGCCTTAATGTTCACTCCATTGAGGCTGTCCACAAAGGTGTCTTCGTAGATATGGCGCTTGGTTGCATTTTTTGAGATACCCACGACCAGAACAGGGGCCGGAAGAGGAGTATTGACGGCGGGATCTTTCCAGGTGGAAAGGAGTCTGTTGGCCGAACAGCCGCCTAGCAGAACACAGATGGAGAGTACAATTACATGGTGTAGTATCTTCATGGGGAGTATGGGGCTCATAAAAAAAGAGTTCCAGACAAAAGAAGCCTGGAACTCTTTATAAGAAATGGGGTGAGTGATGGGACTTGAACCCACGACCTCCTGGGCCACAACCAGGTGCTACCACCAACTGAGCTACACCCACCGCCTGAAAATTCGCTGTTTTTATACCCTTTGCCAGGGGTTTTGGCAAGGACAAAATTCATAACTGATTTATGAAAGTACTGTTCTTTCCCCCCAAAACAAATGCTGCCGGTGAAGCAGCAATCCCTTATGTGTTCAGTAGCCGGTACTTTATGCACCAAAAGTGCCGGGTCTGCTGAAAGGGGATCGCGGACTAGAGATCTGCTTTACAGTGCAGACATTTATTTGCCTGGGCCTTGATGAGCTCCGCGCAGTGGGGACACTCTTTCTGGAAATTGGCCTTGAGCAGCTCGGAGATAACCAGATTACACTTCTGTTCAAACTCCGTGTTTCGGAATGTGTGATTTCTGATGGCGTCCAGACAGGAGAGATCGTTGAACTCCAGCAGCATATTAATGGCCCGCAGTCGTCCGGCGGGGTTTGCTGATTCATCTAGGATCAGGGTCATAACCGGACTGATATCTTTTTCCTTCACACAGCTGTCGAGTGCTGCAAGGGCATCTTTCTCTTTACGGTAGCGTTCGTTCTGCTCCCGCATCTGTTCAGGGTCTATGATGGATCCGGTAAATGCTATTTTAGAGGCCACCATCATCACATTCTGTTCTGTGGAACCGGGAAGCTGCATGTTTCTGAAGGTGGCCTTGTGACCATAATTCACATCAACCTTTTCCCATCCTCCTTTGAAGGTCGGACAATCATCATTGAGGCAGATGAAAAGGACTTCGGAACCCCAGCCAAGCCCATCGCCCACATGAACGGGAGGTGCTTCGCAACAGTCCATTCTGGCACCGCAGTCAGGACAGGTATGTACTTCTTCAAGAACGCTTAAATTTTGGATATACATCAAATAACTCCTTTATAAAATCTCATTTCCACCACTTTGCTTAAGTGGTGGATTAGTTGTTCTGCATGCTTTCGGGTACTGCGCACTGTGCCCCTTCAGCCCAAGGGGGAGAAGGAGCTCAGCCACTGCCGTCGGGACTCGTGTACAGATAAAAAGCCAGCAGACCCAGGAGGACAATAAGAATCCAGCTGCCTGACAGTCTGCTTTTCTTTCTCCTGTTGCTTTCTGCAGGCTGTTGTTGTTGCGGGTCCACTGTACTATTTTCCTGATCCGGTGAGCACTGAATCCACAGCCCGTGAACGTTTCATGTGTTCAGCAAGAAACTCGGGACTGAGATGTGAGCGGCTGTTCTCAATGAGCTCACATAAGGCGGGTATCTGTTGTTTTTCCGCCATCTCCACAACCTGCAGCAGGTTTTGGGCAAAACTTCTCACTATTTTCCTGCCATCACCACCTGTGGCCATTATCTCCGCATAGGTTCGTGGATTCTGATTGTGAATTCTGGCCATCGCCAGAATTCCGTACAGGGATGTGAGTGTTGAATGGGTTCCTATATCCGCACAGTCAATGGAGTGCTGTTTGAGGGTCATGGCAAGGGCTGTGGATATGGTGGTCGGAAGTTTCTGCCCGACGCCCATGAGAAGGTCATGTTTGGTCGGACTGTCATGGGAGATATCTGCACCATGTTTATAGAGGAACGCCTCAAATTCAGAACAGAAGGAACCGGATCGCGGTGTGCGTACCACGGTGGCATTTTTATCCTTCATGCTCAGGGCCTGGGGACCCCACAGGTTATGAACCAGCATCAGTTCAACACCCTGGCTTGTGGTGTCAGTCGCCGCCTGGAGTGTCTGCTCAGACTCTCCGGCAAGAAGTATAAGGGCCTGCCCGTCTTTGAGGAGGGGGCCGTATTGCCGGATGGTGGCAACTGTGACTGAAATGGGGACACAGATCACCACCACATCAACTTCTTCAATCATTTCCTCAGGAGTCATGATGGTGGATCTTCCGGTCATGATGGTCTGGTAACCCTCATTCTCAAGGCGGTCGGCAAACCACTTGCTCATATCGCCGGTACCGATAAATCCAAAGGACCTGATCTTTTTCACCCGCATGTCAACGCGGGGAAATGAGCCGAGGAGACGGAGACTGTCCTCTTCTTGAATAACATCCTTTTCAACACATTCCAGAGCTTCCTGAAGGAGTTCATTGCCGATGTGACCTTCAATCTCCAGATAGATCTGCAGTTTCTGGGTCTTTATGTCATTTTCAGAGCGGAGATCAAGGATGTTGATTCCGCGCCGGGTAAACTCGCCCAGGATGTCAACCAGCATTCCGACCCTGTCCTTCAGGGGTCTAGTGATAACGGCGGTGGCATCATATCCTGTGGAACCACTGAGGTTTTCACCAAGAATGGCAAAACGGGTTCTGTTATGGGCGGCAATTTCCCTGTCTCTGATTGCAAAACCATGCTCGAGAAGCATCTCTTCAGAGTCAACAATGGCATAATCAAGGCGGTTGTTGTCTCTGATGTCCTCCATGGCGGCTTCAATATCGGGAACAGTGAGGAGGGTGGCATCAGGGTAATGTTCACTTATGTAATCTTCACACTGTTTGAAAACGGAACCACGTCCGACGATATTGGCAGGGGTGGGAGAGATCCCTTCATGTTCAAGGCATCCAAATGAGAGATGGATGGGAAGGACGAGGTTGTCCACCCAGTAGCCACTTGAAAGTAACTCCTGAAGCCTGAAGTATTCCTTGATTTCACCTTCCCTGGTGTTGTAGATCGGGACAAATGCAAAATCCACCTCTTCTTTTAAAAAGGCTTCAATCATATCAGGGATACGGTTGTAGAGTATAAGTCTGGCATCTGATGAGTACTGACGTGCCGCCCTGTAGCCATCTGATCCCTTTGGACCTAATGTAGCAATGCTGATCATGTTAGTGTGAAAGTGTTTGTCGAAAGTGTTGGATAATGTAATGTCTTTGAAAAATAGCCACTCTACCTTGTTTGCGCAAGCTATCCCACAGAAAAATCTGTCTACTGTCTAAAAATGCGAGCGCGGAAGGCATCGGAATGCCATCAGCCCGTCCTGCCGGGGGAGTCTCTCTTCAAGGCTCATATGGTATGGGCAGGTTCAGGAGCATGTCCCGGGTGATTATCGGTCGTATCGGCGCTGAAGGGGGGCAGTCTGCAATGCGGCGGGGCCCCTGAATGCCTCAGCAAAAGGAGGGGTGGAATAAAAGGGGGCACCATGAGATGCTATCTCATTCCCATGGTGCCTGCGGGAAACCGATCAGGGCCAGAGTAATGGTCTGTAGATCCAGCCGGTGGTGCCCTTGCTGTGACGTACTTTAACCCATTTCCCCTGGGAAGAGAGTTTGGTTAACACAACGCCGCGGTCAACGGTTGCAACGATGGAGGCGGTGGTGTCAGGTTTTGATCTCATGTTGATGGATTTCTTTCCATTGACGATTACCGTTGATCCGGGAGCAACGAGGGGAGAGTAAATCCAGCCGCTGTCTTCCTCGAAATCTTTGATTTTCAGCCAGTCGCCTTTTTTCTCGATGACCTT
>JAMOMO010000035.1 GCA_027067035.1 Desulfobulbaceae bacterium | reverse complement strand
TCGATATGCCGGAAGATGCGGTGACTGCAGTTATGGGAATTAACGATGAGGACTATGATCCCTCACGTCATGCTTTGATTTCCGCTGCATCCTGTACCACCACCTGTCTCTCCTATATGATTAAACCGCTGATGGAGTCTGTGGGGGCTGAAAATTTTCTTTCTGCCTCAATGGTGACCGTCCATGCCGCAACAGGCAGTCAGAAGGTCCTTGACAGTCTGCCGAAATCCGGCGCTGCGGATCTTCGGAAAAACCGCTCCATTTTAAACAACATCATTCTTACCACCACTGGAGCTGCCAAGGCTCTGGGGCTGGTAATACCTGAGATGAAATCCATCGGCTTTATTGCAGAGTCCGTTCGTATCCCCACTTCCACAGGGTCTCTCATTGTCCTTGTCTTGAATCTTCAGGATGATCTGGATAACCCCATGAAGCGGAGCCGGATCAACTCCATCTATCGTGAGTACGCGGAAAACAGCCCCTACCTCGAGTATACCGAGGAGCAGAATGTCTCCTCTGATATCATAGGTGTTCCACGTGCGGCTGCTGTAATTGAAGGGACAGAGACCCATACCCGTACGGCATCCATCTCTGTGAACCTGCAGAAACTGAAGACCTGTTCCCTTGATGCCGGTGCTGATCATATCCTCAATGTTCCTGTGACCCAGGCCGTTGTCTATGCCTGGTATGATAATGAGCTGGGCAGTTACACCAACACCCTGGGAGATCTGACAGTATCTGTTGCTGACAAGATGCTCTAGGGAATGCTTATTCGCCCGATGTCCGTCGCAGACCCTGCAGGCCTTGCAATACTGGAGTCTTCTGTTCTTTCCGGCTGGAACGAAAAACAGATCGCGGCAGAGCTGCAGCGTCAGGCGGGTGCAGCCCTTGTGGCCGCGGGAGAAGGTGGTGATTTGTGGGGTTGGTGCTGTGGATTGTACAGCGGAAATGATGCCGAACTGCTGAAGATCACTGTTCATCCGGAACGGCGGAACAACGGAATTGCTTCTGCTTTGTTACAGGATCTGGAACTGCTTTTTGTCGGGAACGGGGCCTCGCAGCTCTTTCTTGAAGTCCGGTTCTCAAACACTGCGGCCCGTGCGCTGTATGAAAAGCGTGGTTTTCAGCAGACGGGCAGGCGGAAAAAGTACTACAAAAATCCTGTGGATGATGCCCTGATACTTGTTCACAGGATGGAAGACGGGAAAAACCAAGATAACTCTTTTTCGGAATGGACTGCATGAATACGATTCGTGATCTTGAACTGAATGCCAAGCGGGTTCTGGTGCGGGTGGACTTTAATGTGCCCATGGATGCTGAAAAAAATATCACCGATGATATTCGTATCCGGATGGCTCTGCCCACCATCAATCATATCCTGAACAGTGGTGCAAAACTGATTCTCTGTTCCCATATGGGACGCCCTGGGGGGGAGCGGAATATGGATTTCAGTCTGGCCCCTGCGGCCAGCCATCTCGCAGCCATTCTTGGTCGTGATGTACGGCTGGCGCCTGATTGTATCGGGGCAGAAAGCGAGGCCCTGGTTGCAGCAATGCAGCCGGGAGACGTGGTCATGCTTGAGAATCTCCGTTTTCACAAAGAAGAAACCGGAAATGACGAAGCCTTTGCAGAACAGATGGCTCGGATGGCGGATGTGTATATAAACGATGCCTTTGCCGTATCCCATCGTGCCCATGCTTCAGTTGTGGGTATTCCCAAATATGTTGCTGAAAAGGCAGCCGGTTTTCTGCTGCAGACAGAGATGGATTTCTTTCACAAGGCCATGGATACGCCGATACGCCCTCTGGTGGCTCTGGTGGGTGGAGCAAAAGTCTCTTCAAAACTCGGTGCCCTTGAGAACATGCTGGACAAGGTTGACTCCATGATCATCGGCGGGGCCATGGCCAACACCTTCCTGAAGAGTCAGGGGGTGGATATGGGCGCCTCTAAAACAGAAGACGAGCTCCTTGAAACTGCACGGGATTTTGTTGCTAAAGCGGAAGGAAAAGGGGTGAAGCTCTACTTCCCCGTGGATTTTGTGGCTGCGGAGAGCTTTGCTGCAGATGCCGTGACCAAAAATGTCACCTTCCGTGATATTCCCGCCGGATGGATGGCACTGGATATCGGGCCTGCCAGTACTGTCTATTTCCAGGAAGCCCTGACGGATGCCCGTACCATTGTGTGGAACGGACCCATGGGAGCCTTTGAGATGGATGCATTTGCCAGGGGTACCATGGCCATGTGCCAAAGTGTTGCCTCATCCCATGCCCTTTCCATAACAGGTGGCGGGGACTCCAATGCTGCCGTAAAAAAATCCGGAGAATCAGCTAATATTTCCTATATGTCCACCGGTGGCGGTGCATTTCTGACCCTGATGGAGGGTAAAACCCTGCCCGGTGTTGAAGCATTGGCAGTTTGATTGAAAATCCACAGATCAAATGTGTGAAATGGAGACAGAATGAATCGAAGACCATTACTTGCCGGAAACTGGAAGATGCATACAACTGTGATGGAGGCGTGTCAGCTGGCCGCTGAAATTGGAAAATGTTCTGCAGGATTGGCTGATCGGGATGTGCTTTTGGCTCCTCCATACACTGTGCTCAGTGAAGTGGCCCATGTCCTGCAGGGCAGTGAGGTCCTGATTGCCTCCCAGAACGTCTGCTGGGAGGAGAAGGGTGCCTTCACCGGTGAGATCTCACCCACCATGGTAACGTCTGCCGGCGGAAGTGCTGCCATCATCGGACACTCGGAACGGCGCCAGATCTTTCATGAGGATGAGGAGATTATCAACAAGCGTGTCCATGGTGCCCTTACATTCGGGTTGATGGCAATTTTCTGTATTGGTGAGACCCTTGAAGAAAGGGAGGCTGACAAGACATTTGAACTGCTTGAGAGTCAGATACGGGCAGGACTCGCCGGAGTGACAGCTGAGGCGATGAAAAAAGTTGTGGTGGCCTATGAACCGGTCTGGGCAATTGGCACCGGAAAAACAGCCACTAAGGAGCAGGCTCAGGAAGTTCATGCCTTTATCAGGAAATTATTGGCAGAAATGTTTGAAAAAGATATTGCCGAGTCAGTAAGAATATTGTATGGTGGCTCGGTTAAACCTGATAACGTAGATGAACTGATGGCGCAGCCCGATATTGACGGAGCGCTTGTCGGTGGCGCAGCACTGGATGCTGAGTCCTTTTGTCGAATTATAAATTTTACTTGAGACCCCGTTTCTAAAAGAACATGACAACCATTTTAACAGTTGCTCATATATCAGTATGTCTCTTTCTGATCATCATTGTTCTTCTCCAGCATGGAAAAGGCGCTGATGCAGGAGCGGCATTCGGTGGTGGGGGATCAAGCCAGTCGCTTTTCGGATCAGAGGGCCCTGTTCCTCTGTTGAACAAAATTACGACTGTATCTGCCATTGTTTTTATGGTAACATCCGTGAGCCTTGCCTATCTCTCATCCACCTCGAGTACCGGATCGATGATGAACGCAGTACCCCAGGCAGCCATGGTTGAAAAAAATGCAGAACCCGCTGCAGAACAGGTTATCCCAATGCCCACCGCGGCACCTGAGGACGCAGCACCTGCTCCGGAGGCTCCAAAAGCTCAGGAATAAAAAAGTTATAGAATTGTGTGCCGAAGTGGTGGAACTGGTAGACACGCTGTCTTGAGGGGGCAGTGGCCCACGGTCGTGCGAGTTCGATTCTCGCCTTCGGCACCATTTATAGGAAAAGGCCTGTAATCTTTATTGATTATAGGCCTTTTTTTTGTTTTCGCGACAAGGCGAAGGCAGTTCGCTGTCCATCTGCTTTCGCCTTGTAGTTTTTATTATGAATTGACATGGTGAGAGTGTGAAGACGACGATTCTTTTTCTCTGCACCGGCAACTCCTGTCGCAGTCAGATGGCAGAGGGCTGGGCACGTTATTTGAAAAATGATACCCTTGATGTCTGGTCGGCGGGCATGGAAAAACATGGGATGAATGAGCTGGCGGTCAGGGTGATGGCTGAGGCTGGAGTGGATATTACAGGTCAGAGTTCAAAGCTGATTGAGGAGCTTCCGGTCCAGGACTTTGATTATGTCGTAACAGTGTGTGACAGGGCTCACGAATCCTGTCCACTCTTTCCCGGAAAGGCAAAGCTCGTTCACCGGGGATTTGATGATCCGCCACGGATGGCTGCA
>JAMOMO010000034.1 GCA_027067035.1 Desulfobulbaceae bacterium | reverse complement strand
TCTGGTGAATTCCCGGTTATAAATAAAGAGTGTGGCCTCGAAGTTGAGCCAGAAACTTCTCATATCGAGATTCACCGAGCCAAAGAGGGCAAACTCCTCGTCAACTGTAATTGTCTTTGAGTGCAGCAGCCCGCCCCGGAAAAGTTTTATGGTAACCCCGTGCTGGATGAGATCCTCATAACGGGCCCGGCTGGCATATTGAACAAGCCTGGAGTCCACTTTTTCTGGCACGATGATTAGCACCTTCACTCCGCGATGGGCTGCTGACTGAAGTGCTGTGAGAATGGATTCATCTGGGACAAAGTAGGGTGTGGTGAGGGTGATGTTTTTTCGTGAGGCATAGATGGTGGTGAGCAGCAGATTATGGATGGCATCCGGTGAAAACCCTGGACCGGATGGCACCAGTTGTACCGGAACGGATCCTCTTTTGGGCTGATGGATAATATCTGCAATCTTTCGAACGTGTTGTATGTCCTGGTCCAGAGAACGTGAGCTGACCTTCTCGGTATCGGTTTCAAGGAACCAGTCACTGATGAAGGTTCCCGCCAGCGCTTCAACAACAGGGCCCTGGATACGAACCATAATATCCACCCACTGGCCAACTCCCGAGTCCTGTTTGAAAAAGTTGGGATCAACCATATTCTGGCTTCCGGTGTAGGCGGTTTTCCCATCGATCACAACGATTTTACGATGGTTGCGGATGTCCACCCGCACAAAAAGAGCCTTGAAGAAACCAGCGGGGAGTTCCTCTTCTATCTTTACTCCGGCCCTTTTCATTTCTTTGATTCGCTGGCCCCTGAGGAACTCCTTGGAGCCTATGGAATCGAGAAGAACCCTGCAGATTACCCCCCGGCCGGCTGCCCGGATGACTGCGGCAACGACTTCATCGGCAGTGCCTCCCTCATGCCAGATATAGAACTGCAGGTGACAGGTTGATTGTGCAGCATCAATATCTTTAATGATGGAACGCATTATTTTCTCAGGTTCTTCTATGAGTTCCAGGCAGTTGCCATCCATGGCCGGGATACCTACGAGTTTCACGGCCTGGTGGTGGATGGGTTTGAGTTCCGGATGGAGTTCCGACCATTTCACCGGTGCTATGGTGAGCAGTGATTCCAGCCATTTCCGGTAATGATTGAGAGATTCCTTAGCCCGTTTTGCACGTGTTTCCCCTATCCTGTTCTCTCCAAAAAAGAGATAAATCAGGGCGCCTAGAAAGGGCAGCAGAAGAATTACAACCAGCCAGGCAAGAGTGACTCCATATTGCCGTTTACGCATGATGACCCGGACAGAGAGTCCCAGCCGGACCAGCAGGTCTGTGAGAGGAATGACAACGGCTAGGAGGTTTGCACTCCAGTGAATGCTTTCTGTTTCCATAATATCCGGTTGATGCCAGGGCAAAAGGTTTGTTTGCTGTGGATGAATCCACCATCTTATATATCTACTCGGCCATCGGAAAAATGTAAAACCTCTTATTTTTCACTGGCATTCTTTTCCACTGAAATGGTAGGGTTAGTATCCTAACGTTTTCACATTGAACAAGGAACACTATTATGAAAATCAAGGGATTCTCAACATCTGCCGTTGCTGCCGGGATACGATACAGTGACCGGCTGGATCTTGGGCTTATTTACAGTGATGTCCCTGCTGTCACTGCAGGTGTTTTCACAAGGAACCAGGTTCAGGCAGCTCCGGTATTGATTGACAAGGAACGGCTGATGCAGGGACGTGCCCAGGCAATTCTTGTGAACAGCGGCAGTGCAAATGCCTGTACCGGCAACCAGGGAATGGAGGCAGCCCTTGCCACCAGTAAACTGCTCTCTGCACGACTGAAGATAGACGATCAGATGGTTCTTCTCTCCTCCACCGGAGTGATTGGAGAACAGCTCAATGTTGCTGCATTTCGCTCTGCCATGGATCAGCTTGTTCGGGGTCTTGGTGAAGATAACTTTGATGATGTTGCCAATGCAATAATGACAACTGACACCGTTCCGAAGGTGGTGACACGTTCTGTGATCATTGGTGAGCAGGAAGTCAATTTCATGGGTATGGCCAAAGGAGCCGGGATGATAATGCCCAATATGGCCACCATGCTCTCCTTTGTTATCACTGATGCCCAGATAAGTTTTCCGGAGCTTCAGGATTCCCTCAGGCAGGCAACGGCCAGAACCTTCAACCGGATTACCGTGGATGGAGATACCAGCACCAATGACATGGTTCTGGTGATGGCCAACGGGACGGCATCCAACCCCTGGATTGATGAAGATAATCCCATTGATAAGCAGATATTTCAGGATACCCTTGAGGGGGTATTGAAGGAACTTGCCCTCAAGATAGTAAATGACGGGGAAGGTGCCACAAAATGTATTACCATCCGGGTCTGCGGTGCACGCGGTGAGGCCGATGCGGAACAGATGGCAAGGACGGTTGCCAATTCTCCTCTGGTAAAGACCGCCTTCTTTGGAGAAGACGCCAACTGGGGACGGATATTTGCCGCCATGGGGCGTTCCGGAGTGCGTTTCGATCCGGACACAGTGGATATCGCCTTTGGTGATGTGGTCATTGTTCGAGATGGCCTGGCGGTTGGAGCCAGGGCCGAAGAAGCTGCCACGAAGCTGCTCAGGGAAAAAAACATTACGGTGTGTATTGATCTGAAGGACGGTGTTGGTTGTGAGGAGGTCTATACCTGTGATTTTTCACTTGATTATGTGAAAATTAATGCGGATTATCGATCCTGAAGGAGCGTGCTGCAGCCTTGCCGTGGATTTTCCCGGATGTTATGAAAGAGAAGATGGAGCTTATGTGCAGAGGGATCTTGGATGAATAGTATTGCAGTGTATTCGAGTAAGGGTGGCGTCGGGAAGACTGCAGCGGCTGTGAATCTCTCCTATAGCAGTTCCCGCAGGGGAAAAAAGACCCTGCTCTGCGATATGGACTCCCAGGGGGCTGCCAGCTTTTACTATAAGATCAGTACCAGGGGAAAGTTTAGCAAGAAAAAATTTATCAAGGGGAATCTGCAGAAATTTATCTGTTCCACCCATTATCAGAATCTGGATCTCCTTCCGGCTCACTTTTCGTTTAGAAACCTTGATCTGGTTTTGGACGGGAAGAAAAGAGATGAGTTGAAGACACTTTTCAACAGGCTGGCGGACGACTATGAAGTGATTATCTTTGATTGTCCGCCCAATATGACACTTTTGTCAGAACACCTGATTACGGCAGCAGATCAGGTGGTGATTCCGGTTATTCCCACCACCCTTTCCATCCGGGCACTGGCACAGCTGATGAAGTTTTTCGATAAGATTGGCGCTGATCGCAAAAAGATGCGTGCTTTTTTCTCAATGGTGGAACGCAGGAAGAGCATGCATGTGGATACGGTGAAAAAGTATAGAAAGAAAAAGGTTTTCCTCAAGGCACTTGTTCCCTATCTTGCTGATGTTGAAAAAATGGGTGTCAGTCGTGCACCGGTGGCAGTTACAATGCCAGGATCCCCTGCTGCAATTGCCTACGACAGATTGTGGATGGAAATCTGGAAGCGAAGAGTACGTGACTGATACTCCGTGTTGCCTTCCATGAAACAGCACCCACTCTCTTCTGCACTGGGCGGGCTGTTGTTTATCTCCCTGCTCTTTTTCCTGAATTTCACCTCACGGGTTATCTTTTCTCCACTGCTTCCTGTTATTGAGTCGGAGATGGGGATAGATCATGCTCAGTCCGGTTCTTTCTTTCTGTTTATCTCGGCTGGCTATTTTATCTCCATCCTTTTCTCCGGTTTTGTCTCAGCAAGGATCAATCATAAGCGTACCATCGTGCTGTCCTGTGTGGCTCTTGGTTCTTCGCTTTTTGTCATGAGTACCTGCCTGACCCTGCCTGCCGTACAGGGAGGACTTTTTCTGCTTGGCCTTGGAGCCGGCCTCTATTTTCCATCGGCCCTGGCCACCATTTCCAGCCTTGTGCCTCCTGCCTATCTCTCCAGAGGAATGGCCATCCATGAACTTGCACCCAATATCGGTTTTGTGGCAGCACCACTGTTTTGTGATCTCTTCCTCATGTACCTGTCCTGGCGGCTGGGACTTTCCCTTCTCGGGGGGTTGATTGTACTTCTTGGAATTATTTACTGGTTCAGCCCGCTGGGATCCACCGCCAGGGGCACGGCTCCGGATCTCTCCGCCTCCGGTATGTTTTTTAGAATGCCTCTGTTCTGGGCTATGGTGGTTCTG
>JAMOMO010000033.1 GCA_027067035.1 Desulfobulbaceae bacterium | reverse complement strand
GTCTATCCGGATTTCATGCTCTCTGCGTTCCGATTTGTCGATGAGAGAACAGATCTTCACGGAGGCTGCACCCTGTTCGCTGAAGTGGCGTGCCAGCCACTGCATGGTGAGTCCGGTATCAATGATATCTTCCACAAGAAGCACATGCCGGTCTTCAATGGACTGGCTGGGGCTGGAGACCAGAGTGATTTTTCCTGACGACGAGGAACTGCCGCCGTAGGAGGAGACCTGAATGAAATCACAGGAGATCGGCAGATCAATGGCGCGGGTGAGGTCTGCCATAAATATGAAGGCACCCTTTAAGACACCGATGACCACCAGTTCCTTATCCTGGTAGTCCCTGGTGATATCCCGGCCGAGTTCCTGAACCCGGTCCTGGATGGTCTGTGTGTCGAGAACAATTTTTTTCTTTGAAGAGTGCATGTCTAATCTGAAATAGGGTAGATGAAAGTAAGTCCATTCTGTGTTGACGAGTGTGCACTATTCTGTAACTTTTGGCCAAAGTCAAGAGAAAGGAGAATAAATGTGGGACAGTTGCCCGGCTGAGCTGTAACGGCTTTCATTTTGTTGACAAATAAGTCCTCTTCAAGTAGATTATAAATTTCATTTATGGAATATATCAGTTAACGTGGTGATTGGATTTATAGTCACTGTCACAACCTTTAGACGAGTTACGAGTTAATTCATGGGAAAGTCATCTACTACACTTAATTCAGCATTTAACGGGGATGTCACCTCCCTTCCGGGTGGAGAACATCTCAACAGTTGTTTCGCCTGCGGTGCCTGCAGTGGAATATGTCCTGTTTCTCAGGCCATTCCCGAATTTGATCCCCGCAAAATTATTCATATGATCCGCATGGGTATGAAGGAGCGTCTGCTCACTTCAGATATGCTCTGGTACTGTTCCGGCTGTCGCTCCTGTGTCTTTGTCTGTCCCCAGGATGTCAGCTTTGCAGATATCATGGGTGCGGTGAGCAAGCTTGCCCTGAAAGAGGGCTATGTGAGCGAAGAGACTCTGATCGAAAAGGGCAAGGCTGCCAAGGTCGAACGCGACCTCTGTGTTGCCTGTCTCACCTGTGTTCGCACCTGTCCATGGGATATTCCGAAGATTGATAAACTCGGCGTGGCCACCATTGACGTGGAAGAGTGTCGTGCCTGCGGTATCTGTGTGGAAGAGTGTCCTGCAAATGCCATTAGCCTGAATGAATCCCAGGATGAGCGGCTCATTGCTGCCTGCGGTATTAAATAAGATTTAGAATGAAGAGGATAGAAATGAGTTTTGATCCTGCCATTACCCTGTTCAGCTGCCACTATACTTCTCAGCAGAGCTGTGCTGAAGATGGAAAAGAACTGGAGCAGCTGGGCTTTCCAGCAAGTGTCAATCTTGTCAGGGTTCCCTGTACCGGAAAACTGCAGATGACCACCCTGCTGCAGGCCTTTGAAGATGGTGCAGACGGAGTCTATGTTGTTGGCTGCCCCACTGACGGTTGTCATAATGTGAAGGGCAGTATTCGCGCTGCCAAACGTGTGGATGCCGTACGGGCCGCCCTTGAAGAGCTTGGTGTGGAAGGTGAGCGTGTTCAGATGTATCATCTGCCCCGTGGTCTTCACCCCGAATTTGTTGCAAAGGCAAAAGAGATGGACAGCCGGATTCGTGATCTTGGTCCGGGTCCTTTTTCAAGCTAACCTGTTGCAGGAACTTTTTTTTGACAAAGGCCTGGTGTGCAGGCTGCTGTATGAAAATCCTGTTTTCGATATATGTGGAGTGAATAGATGATTGTTGCAGAACGAAAGCCCATGGGGGAAATCATAGAGATGGTTCAGGACTGTAAGAAGGTTCTGGTTCTGGCCTGTCGGGGATGTGTTACAGTCTGTTCTGCCGGTGGCGAACGTGAAGCGGAGATTCTCTCCTCTCTCATTCGTCTTGGCATGAAAAAGGCCGGCAAGTCCATTGAAGTTGATACCGGAAGTCTGGTTCGTCAGTGTGATCGTGAGTATATTGATGAGATTGATCAGTATAAGGATGACTATGACGCCGTTGTTTCCACTGCCTGTGGTGTTGGTGTAAACTTTATTTCCAATCTCAGAAAAGACACCATGGTCTATCCTGCACTGAACACCACCTTCTTCGGCGGTTCTGCCGAGCAGGGTGAGTGGACTGAGCAGTGTGCCGGTTGCGGCGACTGTGTTCTGCACCTCACCGGTGGTCTCTGTCCCGTTGCCCGCTGTGCCAAGAGCCTGATGAACGGCCCCTGCGGCGGTTCCGTAGACGGACGCTGTGAGATTCACAGAGATGTTGAGTGTATCTGGCAATCCATCCATGATCGTCTCGGCTCCTTTGACCGTGCGGCCCAGATGGAGGTTATCGCACCCATTCGTGACTGGTCAAGTGCCGGTCATGGCGGGCCGAGAAAAGTTGTCCGGGATGATCTGACGGTGTGACATCAGTGTGCGTCTGATACCTTGAATATTTTCAGGGAAGATATGAAAATCGCTTTTGTGCCGCTGGTGCAAAAGCGATTTTTTTGTTTTATATGAATCTCGGGGTGCTATCAGTATAAACCATACTTTCCATGAGCGGGTGCTGGTCACGGATTCAGGGTGGAGGCAGGTATTTTTATGAGAAGCGGAAAAGTCAGATCCATTGAGTTGTATGATGCCAGAAAACTGATTGTTGAGGCAGCAGCGGTTCTTGATGCAGAAGAGGTCTGCCTCTCTGAGAGTCTCAACCGGTATCCTTCAATGGACCTGCTCTCCCTCGAGGCCCTGCCCGGTTATGACCAGTCTCTTCGGGATGGCTATGCCATCGGAAAGGGTGACGCAAGGGGAAAAGACAGCCCTGCCTTTCGTATTGTGGATGAAGTTCCAGCCGGAGATACCAGGAAACTCAGCCTGGCACCGGGAGAGGCGGTGCGGATAATGACCGGTGCCCTTGTTCCGGACAACACTGAGCGGGTGATTCCCAAAGAGCGCTGTCGTGTCGCGGAGAATACTCTGGAGTTTGATGAGGAGCTGGCCTGGATCGGTAAAAACTTTATCCATGGCAAGGGGAGTGAACTCGGCAGGGGAGAGTGTATAGTTGAAAAAGGACGGGTGATTCATGCCGAACAGCAGATTCTTCTTGCCGGTGTGGGCTATGAGTCCGTGTCACTGGTGAGAAGACCGAAGCTGAGTTTCTTCTGCACCGGCTCTGAACTGGTGAGTGGTCCTGGTGAAAACAGGGCCGGGAAAAAATTTTCTGCCAACAGTCATCTCCTCCATGGACTCATTGAACTCAATGGAGCCCTGCTGCTCGAAGAACAGACCGTAAAAGATGATTCGGCTGCAGTTGACCGGGTCATGGCCGCGATGTTTGCATCTGATGCTGATATCATTATCAGCACAGGAGGAATGGGGCCGGGAAAGTTTGATCTGGTGGAGGATGCATTTCGGAGAGCCGGAGGGAAGGTACTCTACAACTCTCTGAATATGCGTCCCGGGAAATCCACCCTCTTTGGTACATTGGGGGATACCCTCTTTTTCGGAATGCCGGGACCGCCACCGGCCGTTCATCTGCTCTTTAACGAACTTATCCGCACAGCTATCCTGGCACTTCAGGGGGCAGAGTCATGTTCCCCGCAGGAACTGAACGCCTTTCTGACCGGGGCCATGCCCAATGGAAACGGTCTGGCCCGGCTGAAAAGTGCCCAGCTCTTTTTTGAAGACGGCAGGTGCCTGGTCCGACCTGCTGCCGGGCTGGATGTGGCAAACTGTTATATTTATTGTCCCGGTGACGGGAAGTCACTGGCGGCAGGAGATTTGGTCCGGGTGCACATGACGGCATCAACTCAAGGCTGTTCCTGACAGCCGGGGCAGATATAACTGGCCCTTCCTCCAATGCTTTCCCTGATGATGGTCTGGCGGCAGCGTATGCATTCTTCGCCCTTTTTGCCGTAGATCTGGAAGTTCATCTGAAAATAGCCGCCCTTTCCCGATGCATCAACAAAGTCACTGATGGTGGAACCGCCGCATCTGATGGCATGTTTCAGCGTTTTTCTGATAACCCGGAGGAGGGTCTGCCATTCTCCGGTGCTGAGGTCTGAGACCGCACGGCCGGGATGAATCCCGCTGCGAAAGAGGGATTCGTTGGCGTAGATATTGCCTATTCCTGCAATGACATGACTGTCCATGATAAACTTCTTGATGGCAATTTTCCGTCCTGCGGCACGCTTTTCAAGGTAGGCGGCA
>JAMOMO010000032.1 GCA_027067035.1 Desulfobulbaceae bacterium | reverse complement strand
TTCTGCAGAGTAAAAAACTGGATGGCGTCCCGCTTCTCCTCCTCCACGGCAAGGCCTTCCAGGCCGAAACCTGGCAGGAACTGGGCACCCTGGATGCTCTGGCTGCGGCAGGCCTCTCCTTTGTGGCACTTGATCTGCCGGGATTTGGAAAGAGCCCTGCTGCGGAAATCAGTCCTGAAGAGGTGATAGACCAGGTTCTCCAGACCATGAACATTTCCAGTGTCATCCTGACAGGCCCTTCCATGGGTGGTAAAATCGCCATTGAATATACCCTGCGCCATCGGGAAAAGGTTGCCGGTCTTGTTCTTATCGGTGCAGTGGGAGTAGCTGAAAACCGGGCCCGTTTAAAAGAACTTCCGGAAAAAACCCTTATCCTCTGGGGTGAAAACGATCAGATTTCAGACCCGGAAAACGGAAAGCTCCTGAATAAAGAGGTCAGCGGCTCTGAACTTGTGGTCTTTGCGGGAGCCAGGCACCCCTGTTACCTGGAGCAGCCCGAGCTGTGGCACAAATCACTTGTCGAATTTGCCAAAACCATTAGCGGCTAGTCTGTCCTGTTCAAAACAGCACGAACAACCTTCCGTATTCAGACGCCACCCACACATGACTGAACCTGCTTATGACAGGCACTCCATATAGAAACAACATGACAGAAAAAACTCTCATCATTGCAGAAAAGCCCAGTGTGGCCGGTGACCTGGTAAAAGTTCTGCCCGGTAAATTCAAAAAGACCAAGACCCACTTCGAAAGTGACTCGTATATAGTGTCCTATGCCATCGGTCACCTGGTTGCCATCAAGTACCCCGAAGAAATCGACCCGAAATACAAGAGCTGGTCCCTTGACAATCTGCCCATCATCCCGGAGGAGTTTCCCCTGAAAGGGCTGCAGGGAACAAAGGGACAGCTGAATGCTCTCCAGAAACTGATCCGCCGGAAAGATGTCACTGAAATCATAAACGGCTGTGATGCAGGACGTGAAGGCGAACTCATCTTTAAATACATCATTCGCTACGTCTGGAACACATCCGTTGCCAGAAAAAGTTTCAAACGATTATGGCTGCAATCCATGACCCGCGAATCCATCAAAGAGGCCTTTGCCAACCTCCGGGACAATGAGGAAATGCATGCCCTGGAAGACGCTGCTTTGTGCCGCTCCGAGTCCGACTGGCTCATCGGCCTCAATGCCACCCGCGCCCTCACCGGATTCAACTCCAGAAAAGGCGGATTTTTCCTCACTCCCTGCGGCAGAGTACAGACTCCCACCCTCTCTCTGCTGGTAAAACGTGAACAGCTGCGGCTGGCATTTAAACCGCGCGACTACTACACGGTCCAGGCCACATTCTCCTTTGACAGGGGAAGTTACACCGGAAAATGGATCAATCCGGACTTTAAGAAAGACCCGAAGAATGAACACGCAAGGGCCGACAGACTCTGGCATGAAAAGGACGTTGACAAGCTTCTGGAAAAATGTGCCGATCAGCCTGCGGATGTTACTGAGACCAGTAAAAAATCATCCCAGCGGGCACCGGCACTCTACGATCTCACCTCCCTGCAGCGGGAAGCCAACGGCCGTTTCGGTTTTTCTGCAAAAAACACCCTCTCCATAGCCCAGGCGCTTTACGAGCGACACAAGGTCCTCACCTACCCCAGAACCGACAGCCGGCATCTGCCTGAAGATTACCTGGGAAATGTCAAAAAAACAGTCAAACAGCAGCTGGACTGGCAGATGGGGGTACATGCCCGCACTGCGCTGGACAGGGGATATCTCAAAAAAGACAAACTGATATTCAACAATACAAAAATCTCAGACCATCACGCCATTATCCCCACAACCCTTCTGCCATCTTCACTGAGCGATGCGGAGCTCAAAATATACACCATGGTGGTCCAGCGCTTCCTTGCCGTCTTTTTCCCACCGGCCCGCTACCTGAACACCAGAAGAATCTCCATGGTCTGTGATGAGACCTTTCTCACCGAGGGCAAGATTCAGACCGATCCGGGCTGGAAGATCATCTATCAAAACAACGGCCAGCAGGAATCCGACAAACTGCTGACAGAGATCCCGAAGGGGAGTGCTGTGCATTGCAAGGAACTTGCCAGGGAGAAGTCGGCCACCAGGCCCCCGCCGCGATTCAACGAGGCAACCCTCCTCTCCGCCATGGAACATTCCGGGAAGTTTGTGGATGATGAAGAACTTGCCGAGGCAATGAAGGAAAGCGGACTGGGAACCCCCGCAACCCGGGCCGCCATCATTGAGAAGCTGCTCAAGGAAAAATATATCGTCCGCGAAGGCAGGGAACTGACCCCCACGGGGAAGGCCTTTGAGCTCCTGTCACTCCTGGAGGCCTTGAAGATTGAAGTCCTGGCCTCGCCGCAGATGACAGGAGAATGGGAGTTCAAACTCAACCAGATCCTCCATGGCAGGTTCACCCGCAAACAGTTCATG
Source organism: Desulfobulbaceae bacterium (assembly GCA_027067035.1). GTDB lineage: Bacteria > Desulfobacterota > Desulfobulbia > Desulfobulbales > Desulfocapsaceae > Desulfocapsa. The sequence continues at coordinate 15,231 of JAMOMO010000032.1, read as the reverse complement.
GATGAGATCCGCGAGCTCACCAGACATATCATAGCCCAGATCCGTGAATTTGAGAAAGCTCCGGCCATAATCGAGGCTCCATTCAGCCCGGTGGAGGGAATTCGTTTTCTTGAAACCCCCACCGCCTATATTTCTGAAGATGAAAAAATAACCCTGAGAAAGATTCTGGGCGGCCGCCTCATGAGTCAGGAGGAGATCGTCAGCCTCATCAAGGGTAAAACCCTTGGTCCGTTCAGCGACTTCAGAAGCAAACGCGGCAAACTGTTCACCGCCTCTGTTCGCCTGAACAATAACAAGATTGAGTTTCTTTTTGCCGACTCCATCGACGACCTTGATGTGGAGGCCATAAAAAAGACCACCTCTCTGGGACTCTCCCCCATAGACGACACCCCGGTATTCGAGACTCCAGCCGCCTACATGTCTGCCTCAAAGCTTGATGGCGACAAAGAGAAGGGACTGCAGATCTCAAAGATCATCCTGGACCGTGCCATCACCGGAGACCATATCAGACAGCTGCTCACCGACGGCAAGACAGAACTTATAACCAAATTTATTTCCAAGAAAAAAAGACCCTTTGACGCCTATCTTCTCATGAATAAGGCAGGGAAAATAAGCTTTGAATTTCCGCCACGAAAACGGAAATCTCAAGCCAAAAGCAAGAACTAGAGGTACGCCTCAATACTATTATGAAAAAACTCAAAAAAGAACTGCAGGATAAAAGTGGCCTTGAACTGGCTACCATCTGCGCCAAGGCAGCACTGGACACCAAAGCTGAAGACCTGGTGGTTCTCGATGTCCGGGGACTCTCATCCTTTACCGACTACTTTGTCATCATGAGCGGACGCTCAAGCCGTCATGTTCAGGGCCTTGCTGAAGCCATGGAAAGTGCCATGAGATCCAAGCGTATCAGTGCCGCCAAAGCAGAGGGAATTCAGGATGGAATGTGGGTTCTTCTTGACTTTGGTGATGTAGTAGTTCATATTTTCTACCACGAACAGCGATCTTTTTACGATCTGGAAGGGCTGTGGCACGATGCCCCAAGAGTGGAAATAAACGAGAGCTAAAGTATGCAATATATCAGTACACGCGGCGGTATAGACCCGGTTCCCTTCACCAGAGCTGTTATGATGGGACTTGCCGATGACGGCGGTCTCCTCCTCCCGAGAGCTATCCCCAGAATCGGAAGTGAGACCTATGAAGAGTGGAAACAACTCTCCTACCCCGAACTTGCCTTTGAGATCATGTCACGCTTCATTGATGACATTCCGGAGGCGGACCTTCGTGAGATAATCAACCGATCCTACGCATCTTTTGATACAGAGCAGGTGGTACCCATCGTCCATCAGGGACCGCTCCACATCATGGAGCTCTTTCACGGACCCACCCTTGCATTCAAGGATATCGCCCTGCAGTTCCTTGGGAATATCTTTGAGTACCTGCTTGAAAAGCAGGATTCAATCATGAATATCCTCGGAGCCACTTCAGGGGATACCGGCAGCGCGGCAATTTACGGAGTCCGCGGCAAGGAACGCATCAATATTTTCATCCTCCATCCCCATGGCCGGGTGAGCAAGGTCCAGGAAAAACAGATGACCACCGTCCTGGATGACAATGTATTCAACATTGCCATCCGCGGAACCTTTGATGACGGTCAGGCCATTGTCAAAGCGATTTTCAACGACCTGGACTTCAAGGAACAGCAGAATCTCGGTGCAATAAACTCCATCAACTGGGCAAGAGTCCTGGCTCAGGTGGTCTACTATGTACACGCCTGCCTCCATATCTCCAGCCACGAAACGGACAAGGCAACGGATTTTTCCGTCCCCACCGGAAATTTCGGTGATATCTTTGCGGGATACATTGCCAAGCGGATGCTCCCGGAAGGGACCATCCGCAAACTGCTCCTGGCCACAAATGCCAATGACATCCTCTCCAGAATGGTGAGTGACGGGGATTACTCGCTGGGCGACGTTGTTGCCACGTCAAGTCCTTCAATGGATATCCAGTCAGCCTCAAATTTTGAACGCTACCTGTACTATCTCCTTGATGAGGAGCCGGACCGCACCAGACAGGCAATGACCCAGTTTGCAGAAAGCGGGAAAATCGATCTGACTGATTTCCAGACCCAGATCCAGCGCGATTTCACCACAGAGAAGGCCAGTGAGGAAGATGTCTCCAGCACCATCGCAGAGTTTTACAAAGAATACGGTTACATTCTGGATCCCCATACTGCGGTCGGCGTCAACTGCGCCCTGAAACATCAGAAAAAAGGGATTCCCGTCTGCTGCCTGGCCACAGCCCATCCGGGTAAATTCGGCGACATGGTGGAAAAAAGCATCGGAAAACCCATTGAGCTTCCGGAGTCCATCGCTGACCTCCTGATCCCCGGTAAGAAATCACGCTGTGAACTCATGGATGCAGACAGAAACCTGATCCAGGATTTCGTCAGAAGCCATGCCCGGCGAAACTGACAGGACGGGTGCAGTGATACGGGAAGCCAATGAACACCGCCGTCAGGTTGAGGAGTGTGTGGCCCACCTGAAACAGGTGCTGCCATTCATTCCCGACCTGCTCATCCAGCTGGGCACAGGGCTTGGAAACTTTGGAGAGAAGATACAGGCGGAACTCATCCTGCCCTACTCGAAAATCCCCCACTTCCCATGCTCCACAGTCGACAGCCACAGCGGTAATCTCATCATCGGCCGTCTTGGAGACAAAAAGGTCGCGGTGCTTCAGGGACGATTTCATTTTTACGAGGGCTACTCCACAAAAGAGGTGAGCTTTCCCATCCGGGTTTTATCACTGCTCGGTGCAAAAACACTGATCCTCACCAATGCCGCTGGAGGGCTGAACCCGCTTTTTCCTGCAGGCTCCATCATGGTCTTCCGGGATCACCTGAACTTCCTTGGTGAGAATCCGCTCCGGGGTCCCAATGTGGATGAGTGGGGACCCCGTTTCCCCGATTTTTCCACACCCTACCATCCGGGACTTATTAAAACCGCACTGGACAGCGCCAGCCACTGCGCAATCAGAAATGTTATTTCGGGAACCTATGTCTGTATCCCCGGACCAAGCCTTGAGACCCCGGCCGAGACCCGATGGCTGCGTGATTGCGGTGCCGATGCCGTCGGCATGTCATCCGTGCCTGAAATCATAGTGGCGCGCCACGGGGGCATGGATGTCCTCGGCCTCTCGGTTGTCTCCAATGTGAATGATCCTGATAACTTCCAGCCAATCGTCCTGGAGGAGATCATAGCCACCGCTGAAGCCATGGAACCCAAACTTGAACAGCTGATAGTGGAAATAGCAGGACGGATAGCAATATGACAAAAAAAAAGGTCGACCTGATTGTTTCGGCACAGTACCTCCTCCCGGATTCCAGCCAGGCGGGTCTTATTACAGACGGTGCCGTGGCCATCACCGCTGAGAACATTACAGCCACCGGCAGCAGAACCGACATCCTGAACAGTTTCAGAGCAGAGAGACAGCTGCACACTGAACACGGCCTGATCATGCCCGGCCTCATCAACACCCATACCCATGCCGCCATGGCCTGTTTCAGGGGGCTTGCCGATGACCTTCCGCTGATGACCTGGCTGGAGGAACACATCTTCCCCGTTGAGGCAAAACTGACTCCGGAGATGGTATATCACTCCACCCTCCTCTCCATCGCAGAGATGATTAAATCCGGAACCACCACCTTCTGCGATATGTATCTCTTTTCAAAAGAGGTGGCACGTGCCACAGCCGATGCCGGAATGCGCGCCTGGATAGGTGAGGTGCTCTACGACTTTCCCTCCCCCTGTTACGGAGAGCTGGAAAACGGCTTCTCCTATGTGGAGGAACTCTTTGAACAGTACCATGGCCATCCACTCATTTCCATCACCGCCTGCCCCCATTCTGTCTACACCTGTGCGCCGGAACTGCTCACACGACTGGGTGACATTGCCAGAAAGCACAGCAGTCTCTACGTCATTCATCTCTCGGAAAACGAGGCCGAAGTGAATACCTGCAGGGAGCGGTACAACTGCAGTCCGGTGGAGCATCTGGGTCAGCTAGGACTGCTTGCTCCTGCGACCCTTGCCGCCCACTGTGTCATGCTCTCCGACACTGACATCAGCCTCCTGGCAGAACACGGGGTCAAGGTCTCCCACTGCCAGGAATCCAACATGAAACTGGCCTCGGGCACTGCTCCGGTGGTGAAAATGCTGGAAGCCGGAATTGAGGTGGGAATTGGAACTGATGGCGCTGCCTCAAACAATGATGTGGACATGTTTGGAGAGATGAACACCGTGGCCAAAATCCACAAAGTGGCCCGCATGGATGCCACTGCCATGAACGCCGAGACAACTCTGCGTGCCGCAACTCTCGGTGGAGCGGCAGCACTGGCTGCAGAAAAAAATATCGGGAGTCTGCTGCCGGGAAAAAAGGCGGACATGATCGTTCTTGACATGAATCAGCCCCATCTGACCCCGCTCTACAACATCCCTTCACACATGGTCTATGCCGCCCGTGGAGCTGATGTTATCCATTCCATTATCAATGGATCCGTGGTCATGGAGGACAGAGTTCTCACCACCCTGGACGAAAAAATACTCCTTGAACAGATGCAGGAAATGGGCAGAGAGATCGCGAAGCATGGAAAGGATTGACATTCTCGGCTTACTGCTCTACATTTAGGAATCTCACAGGACAGAACTGTTAACTATGATTTTACACATATAGAGGGCGCACTATGTTTGGACTCGGCATGCCGGAACTGATTGTTATCCTGGTCATCATTGTTATTATTTTTGGTGCCGGTAAACTTCCGGAAATCGGATCAGGTATTGGGAAGGGCATCAAGAACTTCAAAGATGCCACCAAGAAAGAAGAAGCAAAAACAATTGAAGATGACACAAAAGGTGATTCGCAGACCTGAGCTCTGGAGCTCACTGCTCTTTTCATTCTAACTGGAGACATGCCATGTTTGGACTTGGAACCCCGGAATTAGTAGTTATTTTAGGCATTGCAGTGCTGGTATTCGGGGGAAAGAAGCTCCCTGAGATCGGGTCGGGCCTTGGAAAAGCCATCTCATCCTTTAAAAGCGGCATCAGTGACGTGGAAAGCAGCGGCAAGGAAATTCTTGCAGATGTTCCCGGCGTCAAGGAAGTCTCTGCAGTAAAAGATAAGGTTGATGCAGTAAAGAATATCGGCAACATCCTCAAATAGCCCACACCCCACAGACAGCTGTTACAGGAAAGGAGAACCCGTCTGGTTCTCCTTTTTTTTGTCCTTTTCACAGACAGCAGACTCCCATCCTTGACAATTCTTTCTCTTCTGGCATATCCTTAACCATCATCTGTACATTTTGTTTAGTGATGAAGGGGGAGGACAATTCTCCTTGAATACACACAAAACCATTCTCTTCCAGCAAAGAGGTCTCCCATGCCGAACCGACGCAATTACGAACGTCTCCTCATTCGCAGATTTGCACTCCTTAAACTCGCAAACGGCGAAACCATTACGGGTGAGACCCGGGATATGAGTATGGGGGGAGTCTTCGTTGAGTGTGAACAGGATGGCATTCTGGACGCTGGCACAGAGTGCAGCATCAGCCTGACCCTGTGGGACGATGGTGACGAAATGATCACGGAAACCAGCGGCTCAATCTGCCACATCGACTCTGAGGGTATCGGACTCTGTTTCGTAAAAGTCAATGCAACATATTACCAGTTCATAAGTGACGCATCCAACTAAAATCCCCAGAACTCATCGGAAACGACTTCGCCGGATCCTGGCAGGTATGGCCGTCCAATGAAAAATTCCCATGCAACATATCCTGCTGATACTTACCACTCTTCTTCTCTGCTCTCCTGCAGTCGCCACAGAATCACAGCTCCTCTCTCCTGAAGAAGCCCTCTGGCTGCAAAACCACCCTGCCCCTCTCCGGGTACACAATGAGAGGGACTGGCTTCCCTTTAACTTTTATGAGGAGGGACAGCCCAGGGGATACTCCATAGATTACATGAACCTGCTTGCTGAAAAAATCGGTCTGGATATTGAATATGTGAGCGGTCCAAGCTGGAGTGAGTTCCTTGAGATGATGAAGGATGGTTCGCTGGATATCATGATTAATATCGCAAGCACAAAAAAAAGACGGGAATATCTCTCTTTCACCGAGCCCTATTACATCACCAAAACAGCACTCTTTGTCCGGAACAGTGAGACGAAGATCACCGACCTGAACGATCTTACCGGAAAAAGGATCGGCTTCACAAAGGGATTCTTTTTCAGCGAATTCCTCCAGAAATCATACCCTGACATCGAGATCGTTACCTTTGACTCGACCCTTGATTCATTTGTCGGTGTTGAGAACGGTCTGGTGGATGCCGCCATAGAGATTCCTGTGGTCGGTCAGCGAATATTGAATGAAGGGAAGGTGAGCGGTATAAAACTGGGAGGGTTTGTAACGGATCCCAGGTTCATCACCACCTTTTACATTGCAACCCGAAAGGACAATCACCTCCTCAAGAGTATTCTCCAGAAGGGAATTGATGCCATCACACCGGCAGAGGAACTGCTCATCCGCCAGAAGTGGAAAATTGAAGAAATGGCCCCGGATCTTATTACCAGAGAGGAAAAAACCTACCTGGCTCAGCGAGATACACTGCAGGTCTGCGTCAATCCGGATCGTCTCCCTCTGGAAGCCTTGAACATCGACGGGACAGTGACGGGAATTTCATCGGAATTTCTCAAACTGCTCGGTGACCGGATGAACATCGACTTCACGGTAATACCGACAAAAAACTGGAACGAGACACTCTCTCTGGCTGAAAAAGGAGACTGTGACCTTCTCCCCATGATTGCCGCAACCAGTGAACTGCGGGAATTCCTCAGTTTTACATCTCCCTGGCTCCGTACTCCGATAGTCGTGGTCACCAGGCAGGACCAGATATACATATCACATTTCGATCAGGTGACGGACCGCACATTTGGTGTTGTGAAAGGTGGCGCCACTGCCAAGATCATACATTTAAACTACCCCAGACTCAGACTGGTAAATGTGGACAGTATCCAGCAGGGCCTCAGAATGGTTGAAAACAAAATGCTGTTTGGATTCATTGACACCATTCCCTCCATCAGTCGTGCACTCCAGTCCGACAGCATTACCAATGTGAAGATATCCGGAAACGTGGGGCTCAATGTCCCCTTTTCCGTTGGTGTGAAAAAGGGGGACACCACACTCCTGAACATCGTTTCAAAATCCATTTCAGCAATCAGCAGCAACGAAATTTCAAACATCTACAATCGCTGGCTGGCCGTAGCCTATATAGACAGGTTCAACTACAGACGTCTCTGGCAGGTTATCGGCATTTTTGCCATCCTCATCGCCTACCTGCTCCATCGGTATCGGCACGGTCTGAAGATAACAGAGCGACTCAAACAGGCACACAGTGACATTGAGGCGGTCAATTTACAACTCACGGAACAGGCCCGCACCGATCCGCTGACAGGCATTGCCAATCGGCTTAAAATCGATGAATCGATACAGATGGAGCTTGCCCGATTTAAACGCACCCATGAGCCTTTCTCCATTATCCTCATTGATATTGACAACTTCAAACAGGTAAATGATACCTATGGGCATCACATTGGAGATCAGACCCTGATTTCCATAGCCACCATTCTGGAACAGAACACCAGGTCATATGACCTGGTCGGCCGCTGGGGCGGTGAAGAGTTCCTGATCGTCTGTCCATGCACCGCCCATGACGGCATCATGAGCCTGGCAGAGCATCTGCGGCTGGCCGTAATGAACAACCGGGAAGAAAACCTGCCGCCGCAGACTGCAAGTTTCGGAGTCGCCACCATCCGGGAGGGTGACTCGGATATCGATCTCATCAGTCGTGCCGACAACGCTTTATACCGGGCCAAGGGGGCTGGCCGCAACCGGGTGGAATCGTAAACGCAATATTCTCTTTTCAGTAAAAGTCACCGGAACAATTCCCATGTCCCCTTTGTCTGATGGTCATTTTTTCAGGTGAAACAGGACGGCGGAAACAAACGATGCTTAGCTGCCACTGCCCTGCCTGTCAACACCCTGAATCTGCACCTTCCATCGCCAGTCCGGAACAAATTATCCTTGCCCCCTCACCCCTTTCAACTTGACAAGAAGCGGCTTACGTTGTAAGCATCTAGGTTTGCCCACTCTTTCCATCTTTTTCTCTTCCAAACAGATAAATGATGAATCGGGAACTACAGTAAACAAACAGTGCTGCCGCATTTTCAAACCGGCAGATCTCTCTCTTAATTTATCAGGAGTAATGCATGTGTCGTTTAGCCCTGAAAACAGCCAGTGAGGCCTTCTCTCCCTATGAGGTGCTTCAGGGGATGGAGGCTATGCAGGAAGGTTACGATGGTTCCGGCCTCGGACTTCTCTTGCGAGGTCTTGATTTCGAAGATTTCAAATATGATTCAAAATACCCCATTCTCTCCGGCATTGCCCATTCTGAAGAGGCCTGGCATCGCCTGACCGGCTTCATGGAAAAACGCGGTTTTGAACTCAAATATGACCACGAATTTGAAACCCGTCCGGAGCTGATTGAAGCCAAAGACCGCTACCGTTATTTCCTTCGTGCCTACAAGATGCCCGCATCTCTCTCGGCAAAGTCAAAAGAGGAAATTGAGAACGAACTGATGCTCACCCGCCTGGCACTGCGCAAGGATGGTGAAGATCACGGTAATGACCTGACCTGCTTTTCCTTCTGGCCGGATGTTGCCACCATCAAAGAGGTCGGCTGGCCCCTTCAGATTGGTGATGCACTCAATCTCTCCGACAACCGGATCAAGTCCCGTGTCTGCATGGCACAGGGCAGGCAGAACACCAACTACGGAATCAATCTCTACGCCTGTCACCCTTTCTTTATCCAGGGTATTGCCACCATGACCAACGGTGAGAACACCGCATTTGTCCCCATCCGTGACTGGCTCCTTGGAAAGCATTTCCCAGGATACACGGGATACCAGAGTGACTCGGAGACATTTACCCATATTCTCCACTACACCCTGAAACAGCTCAAGCTGCCCCTGCAGGCCTACAAGCATATCATCACCCCGCTTCGCGGTGAAGAGCTTGCCAACCATCCGCAGTCCGAGTTTCTCACCGGCCTGCGTGACAGTTGTCGCCGTCTCATAATCGATGGACCCAATGCGGTGATCGGCACCCTGCCCGATGAAACCTGCATGCTGGTCATGGATCAGAAAAAACTGCGCCCCGCAACCGTGGGCGGCAGACCAGGTGCCTGGGCAATTGCTTCAGAGATGTGCGGAGTTGATGCCATGGTTCCCGACCGTGACCCATCACTTGATTTCCAACCCATGCGTGAACACACAATCATTGTACCACCAGAACGAAAGGAACTGACAATATGGTCTCAGCACGATCCGTATCCGTTGGACCAGGCAGCTTAAGCTACACTGACCTGCCCTGGATAATCCAGCACCGCGAAGACAGATGTACCCTCTGCGGCCACTGCACCGCAGTATGTCCCAAAGAGGCCATCTACCTCGCCTACAGACGCCAGAGAATTCCCAAGCTGGACGTCCTGAAAAAGAAACGCGGCAACGAATACCGTACATTTGTCGGTATTCGTCAGAAAAAGAACATGGCCAATGCCTGTATTGGCTGTTCCATGTGTTCCATGGTGTGTCCCAACGAGGCAATTCAGCCCGTTCCCAACACCAATGAGCACAGGACTCTCTTCTTTAACAACCAGAAAGGTGAACCGAATAAACGTGGTGGACGCCGCAACAAGGTGGGCCCCACCCTCCTTGACCGGATCATGTTCAACCGTATTTCCATGCTCACCGATCCTGCACTTGATGCGGGCCGCCATGAGTTCAACGTCACCACCACCCTCGGCCGTACCCTTGACCCTGCGGAGTTTCTCAAACGGACCCGTGAAGGAGGCTGGATTCCGCCAACACGCGAGATCTTTCCCTTTGTCATCGGTTCCATGTCCTTTGGTGCGCTGTCCCCGAACATGTGGCTTGGTCTGCTCCAGGGTGTTGCCTACTGTAACGAAGTACTCGGCATTCCCGTTGTCATGTGTACCGGTGAAGGCGGCTGTCCGCCATGGGTGTTGAAAAGCCCGTACCTCAAATACATCGTGCTCCAGATCGCGTCCGGTTATTTCGGCTGGGATGAGATCATCCGTGCCATACCCGACATGCAGTGCGACCCTGCAGCCATTGAGATCAAATATGGCCAGGGTGCAAAGCCCGGTGATGGCGGACTGCTGATGTGGTTCAAGGTATCAAAACTCATCGCCCGCCTCCGTGGTGTGCCTGAAGGAGTTGACCTTCCGTCACCTCCGGTTCATCAGACCCTGTACTCCATTGAAGAGTCGGTTATGAAGATGATCCAGACCCTCTCCACCGCATTTGGCCATAAGGTGCCCATCTATCCCAAGATATCCGCCTCAACCAGTGCCAAATCTGTACTCAACAACCTGGTCCGCAACCCCTACGCAGGCGGTTTGCTGATTGACGGTATTGACGGTGGAACGGGTGCAGCCTATAACGTCTCCATGGACGCCACCGGACACCCCATTGCCTCCAATGTGCGCGAGTGTTATCTTGATCTGGTCGCTCAGGGCAAGCAGAACGAGATACCCATCTTTGCTGCCGGTGGAGTTGGTAAAAACGGGAATGTCACTCAGAACGGAATGGCGCTGATCATGCTTGGAGCTTCCGGTGTCCACATCGGAAAGTATATCATGCAGTCGGTGGCAGGTTGCCTCGGAAACGAGAAAAACCGCTGCAACGTCTGTAACGTCGGCATCTGTCCCAAAGGTATCACCAGCCAGAACCCGAAACTCTACCGTCGTCTTGACCCGGATCTGGTCGCGGAGCGTGTGGGAGAGGTCTTCATGTCCATTCGTACCGAGATGAAGAAGATCATGGCACCACTGGGACGTTCCCAGTCTCTGCCGGTTGGCATGTCAGATGCCCTTGGTATCGGTGACAAGGATGCTGCTGACAGGCTGAACATTAAGTACGTTTGTTAGAGCGTGATTTTTTCCGCTGACCGGACTGCTTTTTACTCCGTCAGTTGGAAAAACTGTTTACCCGTAAACGACCAAAGCTTTATATTTTAGTTATTAATAACTAAGACTTTCTTTTATAAGGAGTTTTCTGTGAGTGCGACTGTTGTAAAAGGCCTGGATGAAAATGGCCGCAGAATCAGTTCCATGGAACTTGAAACCATGGTCTCAGCTGCTGCTGAAACCAGTACTACCATTACAGTTGAATCCATGGGGCAGCATAACCTTGGTATTCGACTGCAGCATGCTGACGGCCTCCACATAGATGTCCAGGGCCCCACCGGACAACGCCTTGGCTGTATGGGTATGCCCGGTACCACCATCACCTGCAGAGGTGCTGCCAGTGATGATGTCGGCTATCTGAACATCGGTGCAGAGATCACCGTTCTTGGCGATGCCACCAACGGTGCCTGTAATGCCATGGCCAACGGTAAAGTCTTTATCAGAGGCTCCATTGGTGCCCGTGGCCTGACCATGACCAAATGGAATCCGGATTACGAGAAGCCGGAACTCTGGGTCCTTGGTTCCACCGGAGACTCCTTTGCCGAGTTCAACTGCGGCGGCGTTGCTGTGATATGCGGTGTCGATGCCAAAAACCCGGACAATGTCCTCGGCTACCGTCCCTGCGTCGGCATGGTTGGCGGTACCATATTCTATCGTGGTAAAACAGACGGCTCCTACTCACAAAACAATGCCCGCCTGGCAGCCCCAACAGATGAGCAGTGGCAGTGGCTTGAAGAAAACATGCCTGCCTACCTGGCAAAAATCGAAAGGGAAGACCTGAAGGATACCCTTCTGGTTCGGGATGAATGGCAGGTCTTAAATGCCGTTTCCCCGCAGGAACGTGCCCTGATGTTCTCAGGTCCCATGACCATGGCTGAGTTCCGCAACAAACACTGGAACCAGGCCTTTGGCGGTGGTGATCCCCTTCGGGATCTTGCGCCAGGACTGGACCGGAGTCCCATTGGCGTTATCCCTACAGGTGAGCTGCGTCGCAAAAAACCCTTCTGGGCCAACCGTGAATCTGCTGCACCCTGTACCTATTACTGCCCGGTACATATTCCCACAGTTGACCGCCTGCGCCTTATCAGGGAAGGACAGATTGATGAAGCCTATGAGATGCTGCTTCGTTACAGTCCTTTGCCCGCTTCTGTCTGCGGTTCTGTCTGCCCCAACCTCTGTATGGAAAACTGCTCCCGCCAGGAAGTGGACGACTCCATTGAGGTTCAGGTGCTCGGACGTGCCGTGGCAGGTGCCAAATCCCCTGAAGTTGCTCCGTCACTTGGCAAAAAAGTCGCCATCATCGGTGGCGGCCCAGCCGGAATGAACGCCGCCTGGCAGCTGGCACACGCGGGAATTGAAGCCCATATTTTTGAAAAAGATGATTTCATCGGTGGAAAACTTGCCCAGGTAATCCCCTGGGAACGCCTCTCTCAGGCCATCTGGGACCAGGAGATAAAACGTTTTCTGGATACTCCCAATATCTTCACCAACCTTGGTGTGGATATGGACAAAGAGACCTTTGCAAAGCTCAGGGAAGAATATGACTATGTAATTGTGGCCGTTGGTACCCATGAACCCCGCAAGATCCCCTTCCCCGGACATGAGACAGTTATTCCGGCCCTTGATTTTCTGAAAAAAGCCAAGAGCGCCAATCCCGGGAAGGTCGGCAAAGAGGTTGTTATCATCGGAGCCGGAAATGTCGGCTGTGATGTTGCCTGCGAAGCCTACCGTCTCGGAGCTGAGAAAGTCACCCTGGTTGACATCCAGAAACCCCTTGCCTTTGGTAAGGAGAAAGAGGCCGCAGAGGCTCTCGGTGCTGAATTCCGCTGGCCGGTAATGACCAAGGAGGTCACCTCCGAGGGACTTGTCATGGACACCGGAGAGGTTATCCCTGCACAGACTGTCATCATCTCCATTGGTGATGTACCGAAACTGCAGTTTCTTCCGGATTCCGTTGAAACCCTGAGTGTCGGCGGAGCTTCCTGGATGAAGACCGATGAGGCTCACCTCACAACCGATCCCAAAGTCCTTGCCATTGGTGATGTGGAAAAACCCGGTCTTGCAACAAATGCCCTTGGTGCCGGAAAGACAGCAGCGGAATACATTGTCTCCCAGCTGAAAAATGAGGAGTGGAAACCATTTACCAAAAAGGTTATCACCCAGCAGGCACTCACCATTACCCACTACACCCCGGAAACCGAGCATGAACACTCTCAGGAAGACTCAGCCGACCGCTGTCTCTCCTGTGCATCATGCCGTGACTGTCATCTCTGCGAGACCATCTGTCCTGAAGGAGCAATCACCCGGCGTGAACTTGAATATTCCCACAGAAACGGTTATGAATCAGGTCTCGGGGCATCCTATGAATATGTTTCAGATGACAAAAAATGCATCGCCTGTGGCTTTTGTGCCGATACATGCCCCTGTGGTATCTGGACCATGAAGCCTTTTTAAAAGCTTTTAATTTCCTTTAATTGATCTCTTTTATCCCTGCAGAAACTCTTCTGCAGGGATTTTTTTGTGGCTTTCCCAAAAATAAAGCTCTTGACTTCCCCCCTCCTTTTTGAAAGAATTTTTTCAGTGGAGTTCTTCAAATCCCCACTCACAAATCCCTTTCAATCACCTTCAGGAGGCCCCCATGAAACAGCGTTTTTCCGTTCTCTTTGTGATTCTTTTTTTCCTCTGTGCTGTCTCAGCACAGGCAGCAGATACCATCAAAATTGGTGTACTTGCTAAAAACGGACCGGCAAAGGTCCTGAAAAAATGGACCGCCACCGGTGAATACCTCTCTACCAAACTTGGTCAGAAAGTTGAGATTGTCCCCCTTGATTTTGACAAGGTAAATCCTGCCATTGAGTCCAATGCTGTTGATTTTTTCCTCGTTAACTCTTCAATGTTTGTGACAGCCAAAGTGAAGTACGGCGCAAGTGCCATTGCCACCATGATCAACTCCAGACAGGGACAGGCCTTGAAATCATTCGGCGGGGTCATATTTACAACCGCGTACAATGACAACATCAACACACTTGCCGACCTGAAGGGGAAATCATTCATGGGAGTGAAAAAGTCATCCTTTGGTGGCTGGCAGATGGCCTACAAAACCATGAAAGATGCAGGGATAGACCCGATGAAAGACTTTTCAAAAGTGGAGTTTGGCGGCAAGCATGACAACGTTGTCTTTGCCGTTCAGAATGAAGCGGTGGATGCAGGAACAGTACGCACCGACACCCTTGAACGCATGGTTGCAAACGGTGCCATAGCCATGGAAGACTTCAAGATCATCAACAAACAGAGTTCCTCCTTTCCATTTGTCTACTCAACAACCCTTTACCCTGAGTGGCCCATTGCAAAAACCGCAGCAACCTCTGACGCACTGGCAGGCAAAGTGGTTGCCGCACTCAAAGCAATCAAGAAGAGTGACGCTGCCGCATCCAAAGCCAAAATCGTTGGCTGGACAGATCCCCTTGATTACGGCCCCGTTGAAGAACTCCAGAAAGCTCTCGGCGTCGGAGCATACGAATAACCACCATTCCTTCGCTATCCCGGACAGTAACATCAATCCGGGATAGCTTCCCTTATGACTCTGTCTGCATGAATCTGATCAGAAACTGCTCCAGTTCCGACTGGGCGGTGAGCAGTGCGCCACTCCTCTTCTCAAGCTCCAGTAGTTCGGCAGTGCTGGTACAATCCTGGATATGGCTGCAGAGATAGTTGAGACAGAAAATCGGTTTTACCAGTAAGATACAGCCCTTTTCACCAAGAAAACAGCATTCCACCCGGTTGCCGCAGACCAGGCTCGGTTCCACGCCTGCCAGTATATTCATAAGAAGCAGCAGGGCATCGTTGTTTTCATTGCCCATATAAAAACTGCAGCAGCCGCCATCGACTCTTGCGGCACAGCTGCTGCAGGTTCTTCCCATATCCATGGCTGCCATGTGCGCATCAAGACTGGCCGCAAGCCTGCGAAGGACAGTCAGTTTCTCCACAACGATTTTTTCACGCAGCAAACCATTCCCGTATCTTCCTGCCAGCTCGCGCGCCATTTCAAGCTTTGCAGCCCCGTCACCCCGGTAGCAGCAATCTATTATTTCCTGATATTTCATCATATTGTACAGCTATTCCACCGCCCCGCTCATAAAAT